>JBARIB010000468.1:0-19843 GCA_049799535.1 Allostellaceae bacterium
CGTCGATGTAGATCTCCTTTAGCTGGTCGATCAGGATCACCGCCGGATCGCGGTAGGCGGGGATATTGCGCGAGGATAAGGTGAGGGTGAGCCGCTTGTCGGGCCCGTAGCCGAGCTTCTCCATGATCTTGCGCGCTTGGGTGCGGTTCTTGGCGATGTCGGGGTCGTAGCCCGGCAATGTCGCCAGCATCTCTGGCGGCATTCCCCACAATCCTTCGGGCGGCGGCAGCATCGTCGCGCCGATATCGCCCTTGCCCTGCGTGATGATGTCGATGAACGCCTTGCGGTCGAGGCTGAGGGCCACCGCCCGGCGCAAATCCGGGTTGTCGAACGGCGGCTTGTCCCGGTTGAGGATCAGGTTGCGCGCGACATTCGTCGCTGTGAGCTCGCAGATCGCCTGCGGCGCCTGCTTTTTTACATCCTCCAGCAGCGGAACCGTCGTGCCATAGGGCGACGAGATGTCGAACTTGCCAGCGATGAACGTCAGGTTTCGCGTGGCGATATCCTTGATAATGGACCACTCGATGCCGTCGAGATAGGGCCGCCCCGGCTTCCAGTAATCCGGGTTGCGCGCCGTGCGGACCACTTCGTTGGGCTTGAACTCGACGAATTTGAATGGGCCGGTGCCGATCGGATGGCGACGCATTTCGGCCGGCGAGACGCGACAGGGATAGACCGGCGACCACCCCGAAGCCAGCAGCGAGAGCAGTGCCGGCTGCGGCCGCTTCAGATGAAACGTGACCTCGTAGTCGCCGTTGGTCGTCACCCGGTCGAGGTTGAGGTACCAGGTCTTGCGCGGGTTGACGCGAAGCTTTTCACTGCCGATGCCCATCAGCAGGTCCCAGGTGCATTTGACGTCGGCCGCCGTAAACGGTTTGCCGTCGTGCCATTTGACGCCCTGGTGCAGTGGGAAGGTCAGCTCCTTGCCGTCCTCGCTCCAGGACCAGCTCGTCGCCAGATCGGGGACGATCGAGTCCGGGCTGTTCTGTGCGACATGCTGGTCGAACATGACGAGGTTGTTGAACACCCCCATCATCGGCCGCAACGCCGCGCCGGTCGCTTCCTCGTGCAGCGACATGCTCGCCGGGTTGTCGAAAAAGGAGATCTTGAGGACGCCTCCGGTTTTTTGTGCGTGGGCGGGGTGGGCCGCCAACAGAATGGCCAGCAATGGTCCTACCGTAGCGAATATTCCCCGATGTCGCTTCATCACGCTCAACCTTCCTGTGCGCTGCGGGTTAGCGAACGCGCCGTCGCATGCCGGCCCATTTTGCGGGCTCGGACGAATTCGAATTGCAACGGGCGGCCCCGGGCCCGGGTCCGCCGCGAACGGTTATTGGTCGAGCCAGAGGTCCTCGAAACGCGAGCCATTGTAGATGCTGTTGACCATAACGGTCATCCCTTTCAACTGCGGCTGCCAGCAGGTGACGCCCGTGGGGTAGAAGATGACTGGCCGGGCATCGTCCTCGATCAACTGCCGTTGGATGTCCCACACCAGCTTGCGGCGTTTCGCCAGGTCGGTTTCTTCCGATTGTTCATTGATCAGCGCATCGACCTGCTTGTTGCAGTAATTGGTGTAGTTGCGCTGTGCACCACACGCGAAGTTCTCGTAGAATTGCGTGTCGGGATCGTCGACCTCGCTCTCGGTGATGTTCATTCCCACGCTGTAGTCTTTGCGCATCACCATTGGGTACCACTGCGTGGTGTCGACAGCGTCGAGCTCGCCGTCGATATAAATCTGCTTTAGCTGATCGATCAGGATCACCGCAGGATCGCGGTAGTAGGACACGTTGCGGGCCGACACCTTGAGCTCGAGCCGTTTGTCTGGGCCATAGCCCGCCTTCTGCATCAAGTTCCGCGCCTTGGCGCGGCTCTTTTCGACATCCCGCCCATAGCCCGGCAGCGTCTTCAGGATTTCCGGCGGCAGCCCCCACAGCCCGTCGGGAGGCGGTTCCATTGCGGCACCAGGATATGCCTTGCCTTCGTAGAGAATGTCGATGAAGGCCTGGCGATCGAGGGTCAACGACATCGCCCGCCGGATATCGGCATTGTCGAAGGGCGGCTTCTCGCGGTTGACGATCAGGTTGCGGTTGACGTTCGCCGTGACCTCCTTGCAGATCGCCTGCGGCGCCTCGCTCTTGACCTGCTTCAGTACCGGGGTCGTCACTCCATAGATTAGGTCTTCCCTGCCGGCAATGAAAGCCAGCGTGCGCGTCGACATGTCCTTGATGACGTCCCATTCGATCCCGTCGAGATAAGGATGGCCCTTCTTCCAGTAGTCCGGATTTTTGGTGACCGTGATCGACTGGTTCGGCTTGAAGCTGACGAATTTGAACGGGCCGGTGCCGATTGGATGCTGGCGCATCTCGCGCGGCGATACGTGACAGGGATAGATCGGCGACCAGCCGGAGGCCAGCAGCGACAGAAAAGAGGGCTGGGCCCGCTTCAGATGAAAGGTGACCTCAAAATCGCCCTTCGTCGTTATTTCGGCGAGATTGTCGTACCATGACTGGCGCGGGTTGATGCGCAGCTTTTCGGCGGACTTTCCGCTCAGCAGGTCCCATGTACAGACCACGTCCTTGGCGGTGAAGGGCTTGCCGTCATGCCATTTGACATCGTGGCGCAATGGCAGCGTCAGCTCGGTGCCCTCTTCGTTCCACGCCCAACTGGTGGCGAGGTCGGGGACAATCGATTTCGGGCTGTTTTGCGGCACATGCTGATCGAACACGACCAGATTGTTAAAGACGCCCATCATCGGCCGATTGGCTGCGACGGTCGACTCCTCGAGGAGCGACATACTGGGGGGGCTGTCGAAATGAGCGACCCTCAGAGTGCCGCCCTGTTTTTGTGCGAACGACGCCTCCGCCGCCATCATCACCGGCAAAAGAGTAGCCGCAGCTGCGAACCATCTGAGATTCAACTTCATTCAATATTCCTCCCGTTCGTGACGCCGGTCCCTCGGGCTAGCCGCCGCAGTCTTCCCGGCCCTTATTCGGCTCTATTGCAAGACTGCAGGACGCGGGAGGTTAGCATAAATTGCCGGAGTGCTTGCAACCCGCCCACATCATGACGGGTAGCGATCTTATGGGAGCGCGGTTCGCTATTTGTCGAGCCAGACATCTTCGAAGCGCCATTCGTTGTAGATGCTGTTCGTCATCCGGGTCCACCCCTTGACCCAGGGCTGCCGGCAGGACGCTCCGGCTGGGTAGAAGAGCACCGGCCGGAACGCGGCTTCCGCTAATTTGCGCTCGGCTTGCCAAACGATCTGTTTGCGCTTTTCCGGGTCCGACTGCATCGATTGCTGATCGACCAGCTTGTCGAACTCCGGATCGCTGTAGCCGGCATAATTGCGCGTCGCGCCGGTGTAGTAATTCTCGTAAAACATCTGATCCGGGTCATCGACGCCACTCTCGATCGGCACCGCGCCGACCGTGTAGTCTTTGCGGGCCATCTTGGCATACCAGAGCGCGGTATCGACAAACTCGAGTTCGCCGTCGATATAGATTTCCTTCAGCTGCGAGGCCAGGATTACCGCCGGATCGCGCCAGGCGGGAAAGTTGCGCGTCGATATTTTGATCGCCAGATGCTTGTCCGGTCCATAGCCCAGCTTTTCCATGATCTTGCGGGCTTCGGCGCGGTTCTTCGCAACATCGCCGCCATAGCCGGGCAGTGTCTGCAGCACGTCGGGCGGCATGCCCCAGACGCCATCGGGCGGCGGCAGCATATTCGCGCCGAGATTGCCGACACCCTCGTTGATGATTTTGACGAAGGCCTTGCGGTCGAGCGACAGGACCATGGCCCGTCGCAATTCCGGATTGTCGAACGGCGGCTTGTGCAGATTGATCAGCATCGTGCGCGGCACGTTGCCGACGTTCACCTGGCAGATCGCCTGCGGCGCCTGCTCCTTGAAATCCTTCAGCGTCGGGATTGATACGCCCAGCGGTATGGCGTCGAATTTGCCGGCGAAGAAGGCCAGGTTGCGGGGCGCCGTTTCGCGGACGATCGTATATTCGATGCCATCGAGATAGGGTCTGTCCTTTTTCCAGTAATCCTGGTTTTTCGTCACCTTGATGTATTCGTTCGGCTTGAATTCGACGAATTTGAACGGTCCTGTGCCTATCGGATGCTGCCGCATCTCGCGCGCCGGCACGTGGCACGGATAGATCGGCGACCACCCGGAAGCCATCAGAGCGAGCAGCGCGGGCTGCGGCTGCTTCAGATGGAAGGTGACCTCGAAATCACCGCGCGTCGTTACATCCTCAACATTCGAATACCATGCCTTGCGCGGGTTGATGCGCAGCTTGTCGCTGCCGGTGCCCATCAAGAGGTCCCAGGTGCATTTGACGTCGGCCGCGGTAAACGGCTTGCCGTCATGCCATTTCACCCCCTGGCGCAGCGGGAAGGTCAGCTCCTTGCCCTCCTCGCTCCATTCCCATTTGGTCGCCAGATCGGGAACGATCGACTGCAGGCTGTTCTGCGCCACGTGCTGGTCGTACAATACAAGGTTGTTGAACACCCCCATCATCGGTTGTTCGGTAGCCCGCGTCGATTCCTCGAGGATCGACATGCTGGCCGGGCTGTCGAAATGTTGCAGCCGCAGAATGCCGCCCGATTTCTGAGCGAATACCGGCATTGCTGCCGTCGCGATCATCAACCCTACAGCAACCGCCGCAGCCCAAGGCTTGCCGTTCCCTCTCAATGTCTTCTCCTCCACATTGCATGCCCAGCGCAGACCGCGCCGGCAGCCCTCATTTATCGAGCCAGACGTCTTCCATGCGCCAGCCATTGTAGATGCTGTTCACCATGACCGTCAGCCCCTTGACTTTGGGGTCCCAGCAGATCCCGCCGCGGTTGAAGTAGACCAGCGGCTTGGCGTCGTCCTCGGTCAGGCGACGCTCGATCTCCCAGACGATGCGCTTGCGCTTCTCCTGGTCCGGCTCCATCGACTGCTGGTCGATCATCCGGTCGATCTCGGGGTTGCAATAGCCATTGTAATTGCCGACCCCGCCGCAGGCGTAGTTTTCGTAAAGCATTGCATCGGGGTCGTCGACGTAGGTGCCGGTCAGGTTAAGCGCGACTGTGTAGTCCTTGCGCTGGACCTTTGGATACCACTGCGCAGTGTCGACCGGCTCGAGCTCGCCTTCGACGTAGATTTCCTTCAGCTGGTCGATCAAAAGCACCGCCGGGTCGCGATAGGGCGGTATGTCGCGCGTGATCACCTTGATGTGCATTCGCTTGTCGGGCCTGTAGCCAAGCTTTTTCATAATCTCGAGGGCTTTATCACGGTTCGTCGCAACGTCCGGCTCGTAGCCGGGCAGTTTTCCGAGCATGTCGAGCGGCGTGCCCCACTGGCCGCCGGGCGGCGGCTGCATCGCCGCCGCGCGGAACCCGTTGCCCTCGGTCAGAATGTCGATAAACGCCTGCCGGTCAATCGCCAGCGACATCGCCCGCCGCAGTTCGGGATTGTCGAAAGGCGGCTTCTCGCGGTTGATGATCAGATTGGTGCTGACGCTGCCTGGCGGCAGCTCGCACACCGCGTCGGGCCGCTGCTTCTGCAGGTCGCGGGTCAACGGAATGGTCAGCGTGCCGGCGAAGGTCAATTCGTATTTCCCCGCGACAAAGGCCAGGATCGCGGTCGAGCGGTTGCGCAAGATCGTATACTCGATCGCGTCGAGATAAGGCAGGCCCGGTTTCCAGTACTCCGGGTTCTTCACGACCTTGATGAATTCGTTGGGCCGATACTCTGCGAACTTGAACGGCCCCGTGCCGATCGGGTGTTGGCGCATCTGTGCCGGCGAGACGTGGCACGGGTAAACTGGCGACATGCCCGTGGCGAGCAGCGCGATAAACGCCGGCTGTGGCCGCTTCAGGACGAAGCTTACCTCGTGATCGCCATTAGGGACGACCTCGGAGAGGTTGTTGTACCAAGCCTTGCGCGGGTTGACACGCAACCGCTCGGCACTCTTGCCTTGTACGAGGTCCCAGGTGCATTTGACGTCGGCGGCAGTGAACGGCTTGCCGTCGTGCCACTTCACTCCCTTGCGCAGCTGGAAGACCAGCTTTGTGCCATCCTCGTCCCAGGCCCAGTCGGTGGCGAGCTCGGGCACGATGTCGGAAAGCCTGTTCTGCGCGACGTGCTGGTCGAACAAGACGAGGTTGTTGAACACCGCCATCATCGGGCGCTCGGCCACGACGGTCGATTCCTCGTGGATCGACATGCTGGCCGGGCTGTCGATTATGTACTCTCTTAAAACACCGCCTTGCTTCTGCGCGAGTGCCCACTCTGGAGCAGCGATTACGGCGGCAAGGCTTGCCGCCGCCGCGGTTGCGAAAAATTTCCGCCGCATTTGCCGCTCCCCTCCCTCTTTGCACAGCTGCCGAGCAGACCCGCTCCCGAGTCGTGGTGGCTCAGTTCGACGAGCTCTTGATCCAGATCGTCACGATCGGAAGCTTACCGCATTCGATGCGGACGGCGTATCATTCTCAGCCGCGCACGCGCTCGATCGCGGCGCTGATTAATCCGGCCGCCTCATCGGCATCCGCCCACCGCGCGATCTCGACCCACTTGCCCGATTCCAGATCTTTGTAGTGGCGGAAGAAGTGGGCAATCTGCTCGCGCAGGATCAGCGGCAGGTCGTAATGCGATTTGACCCCAGTGTAGAACGGGTGCAGCTCATCGACCGGGACAGCGATGATCTTCTCGTCCGGCCCGTGCTCGTCCTTCATCATCAGAGCGCCGATTGGCCGGCAGCGCACGACGGCGCCCGGCACCACTGCGGCAGGTCCAACGATTAAGACATCGATCGGGTCGCCGTCTTCGGCCAGGGTGTGAGGCACAAAGCCGTAATTGCCGGGATAGAACATCGCCGTATGCAGAAAACGGTCGACCACCATTGCTCCGGAGGCTTTGTCGAGCTCGTATTTCACGGGGGTGCCGCCTTGCGGGATTTCGACGACGACATTGATCTCATGCGGCGGCGCGCGGCCGGCCGGAATTTTGGCGAGGTCCATATTGGGAGGCCCGTTAGGGCGCCATGCCTTTTTCGGCAAGTTCGCCGAGCGCCTTTTCGTTCTTTTCGAGCTCGAACCCCATCGCGCGCAAGATGTGCGGCGCCTTCGTGAACTGGATGTTGCTGTAATCGACCACCTCCACCCGATTGCCCCAAGGGTCCAGAAAATCGAGGAACGGCCCCGGCAACAGCCGGCCGCCCGCTTCCTCCACCCGCTGCCGCACACTCGACCGGTCATCGACGACGAGCCCAAAATGCCGCCGGCGGTCTTCGTGTGGTGTCGGCGTTTGCATGAAGTTGATAAACTGGTCTCCAAGTTCGATGAACGCGTTACCGGGCCTCTTAGCGCGCAATGTAAAATCGAAGACCTTGCCGTAAAATTCGAGAGCCTGGTCGATATCGCCGACTTCCAGGGCGATATGGTTGATGCCGACGAGGCGCGGCTTGCGTCGTGTGCCGGCCTGACTGTTTTCGGTCATATGGTCCGTCCTGCTGGTTCGTGCCGTGAGCGCTTCCTATATATGTTGGTGGGCTCGGATTTTCCCCGGGATCGAAAATAGCCGTCGCGCCCAAAACGGGCGTCGTGTTTCTCGGGGCGGGAGACCACTCGCCCAGGAGAACCGAAATGGACTTACTTGCCAAGCTGCCCGAAATGTCGGACGACGCGCTGGCCAATCTTCGGACCAACGCAAAACGACTGCAGCAGAGCGGGACCCCCACGCAGCGTTCCGATGCGGCTGCACTGCTGCCGGCGGTCGAGGCCGAAATCGGCGCCCGACGCTCCGCCAAAGGGAAGGTGGCGCGGGCAGCGGGGCCCGTGAGGCGGACCAAGCCAGCCGCGCGCAGTAGGGGCTAATAGCCTGTCAATCTGGGCGCTCTTGGAAGGGTGGTCCTTTCCGGGCATTCTGGTGGCTGAAAAATCAGGAGCATCGAGGGGCGGAGAATGCCGGTTGATCTGACGATTGAGGGCGCGGTCGCCAAGGTCGTGCTGAACCGTCCGGATAAGCTCAATGCGCTCGACGTCGATATGCGTCAGAGCCTTTGCGATTACTTTGCCCGGTTGCGGTTCGACGACGCGGTCCGGGTGATCATTGTCACCGGCGCCGGCAGAGGGTTCTGCTCCGGCGCCGATGTCGAACGCATGGCTGGGCAGCCGCACGATTTGCGTGCCGACCGCGAGCGTATGCAGCGGGGCGGCCATACCTTTATCCGCGCCCTGCACGCGATCGAGAAGCCGACAATCGCCGCAGTGCGCGGACCGGCGGTCGGCATCGGCTGGAGCATCGCACTGGCTTGTGACCTCGTCGTCGCCTCGAAAACTGCGCGCTTCTCACAAATCTTCCGGCGCATTGGCTTAGCGCCCGATGGCGGCGCGATCTGGTTTCTGACCCGCCGCATCGGCATGCCGAAGGCCAAGGAGTTGGTCTTCTCGGCGCGGTTCGTCGAGGCTGACGAGGCGTTGGCGCTTGGGCTTGTCAACTATGTCGTCGACGACGATGAGCTGATGGCCAAGTCCGAGGAACTCGCCACCGAATTGGCGGAAGCGCCGACTTTCGCGCTCGGGCTCGCAAAGAAGCTCTTCCACGCCGCGGTCGGCCCCAGTCTTGAAGACTACCTCGAGGTCGAGAGCCTGGTGCAGCCGCAATTGCACATGACTGCCGACAATGCCGAAGGCGTCGCGGCGTTCCGAGAGAAGCGGAAGCCCAGATTTATCGGTCGGTAGCGCCCGAGGCGCGGGGAGCCGCCCATCGGTGCCAAAGGATCGTCTCGGCCGAGAGTGTTGTCGCAATCGATATCCAGAGATAGCTTCATCAACAGCGGACGACCATCTTTGGTTAATTTCCCGCGTATTCACGACTCAAATAGCAAAGCGAACGGGGGAGGATGGCGATGAATACTCGCAGTTGGGCGGCAGTCCTGCTAATAGCGGCAAGTACAGCCTTGCTCACCACCACTTATAAGTCAGCAATCGCCGTTACGTTGTGTGTAAATCCGGGCAAAAGCGGCTGTTTTGCAAAGATTGGAGACGCCGTTAATGCAGCAAGCGCCGGCGATACAATCCAGGTCGCCTCGGGTAAATACCCAGAGGGCGACATCGTTATCGGCAAGTCGCTGTCACTGATCGGCGCCAATAGCGCCAAGACGATCATCAACGCAGCCGGCAAGGGGAACGGCCTTTACATCGACGGCCTCGACAATCCCGGCCTCAGCGAGGTGGTGGTAAGGGGCTTTACGATCCAAAACGCGAACTTCGAGGGCATCCTCGTCACCAATGCGTCCTCGGTCACGATTTCAGACAACCGCGTGGTCAGCAATGATCTGGCACTCAACCCGTCGGTTCCGTCCTGCCCCGGGCAGCCAGCCTTCGAAACGAGTGAAGACTTCGATTGCGGCGAAGGCATCCACCTCAGCGGGGTCGATCATTCGACAGTGGCCAACAATTTCTTAGAGAACAACTCCGGTGGGGTCCTGCTCAGCGACGATACCGGCCTAACGCACGACAATCTGGTCACCGGCAATGTCGCGCGCAACAATCCGTTCGATTGCGGCATAACACTGGCGTCTCATATCCTGTATGCCCACCTTCCCTCAACCACGCCTCGTGGCGTCGATCACAACACGATTTCCGACAACGAGTCCTCGGGGAATGGCCTCGCCGTTGAAGGAGCGGGTGCGGGTGTCGGCCTTTTCGTCTCCCCGCCAGGTCTGCAGGCCTCCGGAAACGTGGTAATCGGCAATCGGTTGACCGGTAACGGCCTCCCCGGCGTCGCCTTCCACTTGCACACGGCCTCGCCCGGGCAAAACCTCGACAACAACCTGATCGTCGGCAACTACATTGCCGGCAATGGCGCGGATACCGAAGATGCGGCGACCCCGGGTGCGACCGGGATAAACGTCTTTGGCGTCGCGCCGATCACCGGCACCGTCATCGTGCAAAATGTGATCAAAGACGAGGCGGTCGATATCGCGGCCAATACGCCCGCGCTCGTGGACGTACACCTCAACAATCTTCTCGGCAAGAATATCGGCATAGACAATCTGGATTCCGGCACCGTCAACGCCACAGAAAACTGGTGGGGATGTTTGGGGGGCCCGGGAGCGCCCGGATGCACGACGGTCGCCGGTCCGGGAGTGACATTCATCCCCTTCTTGACCAAGCCGGCCGGCACGCCCTAGCCCTAGTAGAAGGAGCGCCGAAGCAATTGCGACCGGACCGCGCGGCAGCGTGCGCGGTCCGATTCTCATGCCGTGATCCTGATCATCGTCAGCTTCGCTGTGAGAATGCTCCGTATTACGCCATTCTCGGTTATGATCAACACAGCGAATTTCACCGGCTAACCGGGAACTGCTGATGTATTTCGACCGAAGACTGTGGCAGCTGACGCGTGGGCTGCGCGGCTGGATCGCGCTCGCGGTTCTGCTGGGCCTTGTTGCTGCAGTGGTCGGGATTGCCCGCTTTGCGCTCCTCGGAGTGCTGTTGTCACATGTGTTCAACGGCGGCGAGCTTCTCTCCATCGCATTGCCGGCGGTCGGGGTTGCCGCGGTGGTGTTGTTGCGCGGCCTGGTCGATCATCGCCGCACGATGATTTCGCACCATACCGCGACCCGCGTGCAGGAGAAATTGCGCGGCCGCCTCTACGACAAGATTGCCGCGCTCGGGCCGGCGTGGTTCGCCGGCGAGCGCACCGGCGGCGTGATGCTGTCGGTCGTCGACGGCGTTGAGCAGCTCCAAACGTTCTTCGGCCAATATGTGCCGCAGCTCTGCATCGCGGTGCTGACACCCTTGGCCATCTTTGTCTTTATCGCCTTCTGGGATATCCCAGTCGCGACGGTGATGCTGTTTTTCGCCCTCGTGACGTTGATCGCTCCGACCGCATTCGCGCAGCGCGAGCGCCGCTCCAGCCAGGGGCGCCAGGGAGCACTAAAATCCTTTGGCTCGGAGTTTCTCGACGGGGTTCAGGGCCTACCGACCCTGAAGGCGTTCGGGCAAAGCAAGGCCTACGGCCGCCGCCTCGCCGAACGCGCGCAGGAGTTGTGCCAGCATTCGCTTAAGGTCTTGTCGATGGGCGTCATGACTCGCGGCATCACCGATTGCGGTGTCGCGATTGGCGCCGCCGCGGCCTTGGCGCTTGCAGTATGGCGGGTCAGCCAAGGGCTGATGAGCATCGAGGCATTGCTGATCGTATTGATGGCCGGAACTGAAGTGTTCAGGCCCTTGCGCGATCTGCGAACGGTATTGCATCAGGGCATGCTCGGGCAGTCGGCCGCGGCCGGCATCAATGCGCTGCTCGCCGCCGAACCTCTGGTTGCCGAGCGGCCGGCGGTCCATCCGGCGACCAGCCCAGCGCTGCTGCCGACCATCGTGTTCGAGGATGTTCATTTCGCTTACCCGGGCGGGCGGCGCGCGGCGCACGACGGGCTGTCCTTTGATGTCGCCGCCGGCGAGAAGATTGGCATTGTCGGGCCGAGCGGCTGTGGCAAATCCTCGGTAGCGCGGCTGCTGTTGCGCCTCTTCGACCCGCAGCGCGGTACGGTGAAGATCGGCGGCCACGACATCAAGACGCTCGATCCCGAAGCGTTGCACCGGATGATCGCGGTCGTACACCAGGACACCTATTTGTTCCACGGCACGGTCGAAGAGAATTTGCGGCTCGGCAAGCTCGATGCTGCACGCGAGGAGATCGAGGTGGCGGCGCGCGACGCCAATGCGCACGAGTTCATCTCGTTGTTGCCGCGAGGCTACCAAACGATGATCGGCGAGCGGGGGGTCCTACTGTCGGGCGGACAGCGCCAGCGCCTCGCGATCGCCCGGGCGCTGCTGCGCGATGCGCCGATCCTAATCCTCGACGAAGCTCTGTCCTCGGTCGATGCGGAAAACGAGGCGATCATCCAACAGGCGATTGACCGCCTGTCGAGAGGCCGCACCACTCTGATCCTCGCGCATCGCCTCTCAAGCGTAATCGGCGCCGACCGTATCCTCGTGCTCGACAAGGGCCGAATTGTCGAAAGCGGCCGCCATGCCGAGCTGATCCGCCGCGACGGTCCCTACCGCCACCTGATGGGGGCGCAGGCCGAAGAGCGCGAGGAGGATGTCGATTTTGTCGAAGTCGACGCGTCCGCGCGGGAGCGCGATAACCGTGACACGATAGAGGTCGAAGCAGCGGCGGCGACGGACGCAATGGCGGAAACCGCGGCCTCGGTCGGCTGGGCCACGACACTGGGCACGCTGATACAGATCATCAAGCCGTGGCGCGGCCGCTTCGCAATCGTCGTGAGCTCGGGCATCGCGCGCGTCGCCGCCTTTATTGGCGTCGGCATCTTTGGTGCCCTCGCAGTCGCCGCGGTCAAGACCGGCTCTCCCTTTGGCTACCTTCTGATTCTTTTGGGATTGGCCGCGCCGCTGGCCGGCCTGTTGCATTGGCTCGAATCCTGGCTGGCGCACGACATCGCGTACCGCCTGTTGGCGGAGATGCGCATCGAGCTCTTCCGCAAGCTCGACAGCCTGGCCCCGGCCTATCTGGTGCGGCGCCGCTCGGGCGATCTGATCGCGCTCGCCAACCAGGACATCGAAACGATCGAGTATTTCTTCGCGCACACCGTCGCGCCGGCCTTGGTCGCCATTATGGTACCGACGGCGGTGGTGCTGACACTCGCACTCGTCGCTTGGCCGATCGCATTGGCTTTGCTGCCGTTCGTGCTCTATGCCGGCCTCGCCCCGGTGCTGAGCCGAGCTCGCATCGACCGGCTCGGCGCGCAGGCCCGCGACGGACTAGGCCTCCTCAGCGCCTATATCACCGAGACGATCCAAGGTCTCGCCGACCTCGTCGCGTTTCAGGCTGTCGCCGAACGGCGCCGAGGGTTTATGGGCCTCGTGCACGACTATCAGCAAATTCGCCTGCAATTGCTGCGCGATCTTTCGGCCCAGACCGCGCAGCTCGACGTCGTGACCGGCCTTGGCGGGGTAGCCGTCGCGGTTGTGGGCGCGCGTCTCGCGGCCGAGCATCAGCTGATGGCGACCACCTTGCCATTGCTAATTCTGTTGGCCTTGGCGTCGTTCCTGCCAATCTCGGAGATCGCGCAGGTCGGCCGCCAGCTCGCCGACACAATTGCCTCGACGCGCCGCTATTACGCGGTGCAGCGCGAGAAACCCGCGGTCCTCGACGGACCGTTGCACCCACCGGCGCCGGTCGGCGGATCGGCAATCCGCTTCGAGGCAGCGGGATTCACCTATCCGGGCGCACGCCGGCCGGCGCTCAGCGATGTCGATCTCTTCATTCCGGCCGGAACGACCATGGCGCTGGTGGGTCCGTCGGGCGCCGGCAAGACCACGGTCGCCAATCTGTTACTACGGTTCTGGGACCCGAACGCCGGGCGTATCCTGATTGACGGCGTCGATCTGCGCGAGTTCGAGCTTGACCACCTGCGGGCACGCATCTCGCTCGTGTCGCAAGACACCTATCTGTTTAACGACACCCTTAGAGCGAACGTCGGATTGGCGCGGCCGGAGGCCGACGAAGCCGCCATCTACCGGGCGCTGGAACAAGCGGCGCTCGCCGATTTTGTCGCGAGCCTGCCCGACGGGCTCGACACGATGGTCGGCGAACGCGGTGTGCAGCTCTCCGGCGGCCAGCGGCAGCGCGTCGCAATTGCTCGGGCCTTTCTGAAGAACGCGCCGACTCTGATCCTCGACGAGGCAACCTCACATCTCGACGCGATCAGCGAGGCGCAGGTGCGCGGCGCGCTCGACGCATTGATGCGCGACCGCACGACGATCGTCATTGCGCATCGTCTCTCGACCGTGCGCAACGCTGACCTGCTCGCGGTGCTCGACCGCGGCCATCTCGTCGAGACCGGCAGCCACAGCGAGCTACTCGCCCGCGGCGGCCTCTACGCGCGGCTTGTTCGCCGCCAGCTCGCCGGCACCCACCAACCGCTTCGCGCGGCGGGAAATTAATCTGCTCGGTTCAGATCACTGGGCGAGATAACCGATTACCAGCAGCGGCACATTGTAGCCGACATGCGCCGCGACGGGAGCGCGCAAGGAACCGGTCCGCTGAGCCCACAATGCATTCAGCAGGCCCATTGCTGGGACTTCGCTATGACGAAAAATGCCGAGGGGAGACTCAGCAAAAATCCAGTGCGGCGGTGAGGGACTGCGCAGATGGAACTCAATCTGGCTTACGTCGATCACACGGATTCCGGCTCTTGCCGCCAAATAGCCGTAGTGAAACATGGCGGCTGCCGCCCGGTCGTCATCGGCGGCGCCGAGCAGATCGGAGCAGCGCACTCGCTCGACGTCCCATCGTCCCGGCGCGATCTGCGCCTCGGAAGTGACCCGTGGCGCAGGCGGCCGCGCACCCTCTGGCGGCGGTGCGGGGGGTGGGGGCGGTAATGCCGCCTGTTGCGGTGGAGCGGGCGGTTGCGCGCAGGCAGCCAGACAGCACGCCAACAGAACGGCCATAAATTCTTTTCTCCTCGTTGTCCCCCTTGTCCAAGAGTTTTGGCATTATGGCCGAATGGCTACCGGCATCGTTGCGCTCAATAGCAGGACGCCTGCGCTGCGAGCCGAACCGCGTCGCACTGCACCACGCAGGGCGCCGAAGCCGGCCCCGATGGCGGCGCCGCGCCCGGCATTGCCCGAAATTGCGCCGATAAGCGCGCCTCCGGCCGCCCCTCTTCCCCGCGCCTTGCAGAGGGCCGGGTGTAACGGCCTGGCACGGCGGACGGGAATAGCCATAACTCGGCGGAGGCCCGTAATACTGGGCGTAGGCATCCACCGAGATGTTCATCAACGCCAGAGTTGTGGCGGACAACACCAGATGCGCAGTCGCGGCATTTCGAAGTCCCCTCGGGTCATCAGACAAGCAAAAATTATAGGTCAGCGGCTGCGGTCACGCAGTTCCAATGTCACCAGGCGGGTGACCGTAATGGCGATATAGAACACTCCGATGACAGACTCCAAATTGGCCAGGCTACGGGCGAAGGGATCGACGGCAAGGATGTCCCCATAACCTGTGGTGGTCAGCGTCGTCAGGCTGAAATACATCAGCTCCGCAACCTCCTGGTCGCCGCCTAGCGAGGCGTGCAAATTGGCAAACGCATCAGGCGTCAGCTCCCAGATCAGGCCATAGGCCGAGGCGAAGAGCAAAGCTGCGCCCAAATAGACCACGGCCGCACCCTGAAGGCGCTGAAGGGTGATGCGGCCAGGAGCGTAGACGGCGTGGACTACCACCCAAATCAGCGCCGACCAGGTAATCATCTCGCCACCGCGATGCAACACGCTTCTTACGATCGGCAGCCATCCCGCGCCGAACAACACGCTGACCGAGATGGCGACGACCCCCAGCAAGATCGCCACGATGGCGCCACGGTTGTACGAAAGCAGAACGACAATCACCAGCGCCACCAGAGCCAGGGTTTGACCAACCACCCGCGCGATCGGCAGTCCCTTCGCTGCCAGCGGGGCGGCGAGAAAGATCGCACAAACCTCCAGGATCAGCAGGACCGTCAGGCTCGGATCTCTGATTCGATCCTGCCAGACATGGATCGACCTTGGCTGATGACCGACGACGACCGAATGGCGCCGAAATCCGTACACGGTCACTGCTTGTTTGGTGCAGCCTCAGAAAACCTCGGGGATCACCCTAAACGGGTAGTCCGGGTCTTTGTAGTCTCCGCGGTCTTGCCGCTTCGGCAATTTGACCTTTGGACGCGGCAAGTCCTCGTAAGGTATCTTACTGAGGATATGAGTGAGGGCGTTAAGCCGCGCCCGCCGCTTATTGTCGGAATGGACGACATACCACGGCGCCCACGAGGTGTCGGAGGCGAGGAACATCTCGTCGCGTGCCATCGAGTAGTCGAACCAGCGGGAATAAGACTTGAGATCCATGCCGGACAGCTTCCAGGTCTTGCGCCCGTCATCGATGCGCGCTTCCAGCCGCCGCGTCTGCTCTTCGGGACTGACCTCCAGCCAATATTTCAGAAGGATTATATCGGACTCGACGATGGCCTTCTCGATCAGCGGCACCAAATCCAGGAAGCGCTTGCCCTGCTCCTCGGTGCAAAACCCCATTACGCGCTCGACACCGGCCCGGTTGTACCAGCTGCGGTCGAAGATCACGATCTCTCCGGCTGCGGGCAAGTATTGAATGTAGCGCTGGGCATACATCTGCGACTTCTCGCGCTCGGTCGGCGTCGGCAGCGCGACCACCCGAAAAATACGCGGGCTCACCCGCTCCGTCATGGCATTGATCGTGCCGCCCTTGCCGGCGCCGTCGCGCCCTTCGAAGAGGATGCAGACCTTCAGCCCCTTATGCACCACCCATTGCTGGAGCTTTACGAACTCGACATGCAGGCGAGCGAGTTCTCGCTCGTAATCCTTGCGTTTCAGCTTGCCGTCGGAAGAAGGCTGGTCGTTTAGCGGATTGGGCATCGGCTCTCTCCTCAGCGGGTAGGCGACTGCCGTGCGAGCCGCCGCATGATGTCGATGAATTCGCGGTGCACGGCATTGGTTGGATCGCGGAACTCTTCGACGGAGTGCGCGTCGGCGAGCCGGCTCAGGCGCAACAGCTCGCGCATACGTTGCCGCCGGTTCAGCTGCAGCTCCGATGGCCGATATGTGAAGAGGAGCCGCCGCATTTCGTCCGAGCCGAAGAGATGGCCAAATTCCGATGCCGTCACATAGATCAGAAACAGAACGAGGATCCAGAGAGAGATGGCGGAGAAGCGATGCCAGGAGAAGGTTGTAATCAGATACGGCAGAAAATCGCTGGGCGGATTGCGTTCAACGAGCGAGAAATGCACGAAACGCTCGAGCAGACGGGCAAAAAAGACAATGACCCAGTAGATGGCGGTCTTGAACAGGATCGGTTGGATCAGCGGCGCCCGATCATAGCGCCGCAAAAACGGCATGTGGTTGGCGACCAGCACCGCCTTGCCGACGACGAGGGCCGCCAATGTGGCGAGCATGAAGTTGCTGACGGCAATGAGATACTGGGCAACGAGGAGATTTGTCGTAAGCACAATAAGGTTGAAGCCGACAAAGAAGAAGATTGTCGGCGGCAACGCCTCGCGCACCTCGTGCAGAAGCCGGGCACCGATTCGACGCGCCAGTCCGGCAGGTGCCGTCACGGAACCACCTAGTCCCTGACGGTTATCATCAAACAGGATGGGCCTGGTTCGCACGCGCTTTCTCCTGGATGAAAGCCCCTCACTGATTGGCCGGGATGGTGACGACGGGCGCACCCCCCTTGATGCCTGTTTCGGAGATCGAGAACGGCAGCATCACGACCGCGAACGTCGTCTTTGATTGGATGTCCGTATCGGCGATCCAGAATCATCGGCTATTGTACTGCACGGCGACAGATGCGTCCTTCGGCGCGAGATCTCCTTCGAGGATCCTCATCGGCAGGCCGCCCAAGGGTTCCTCCGGGTGGGGCTGACCGCCCCGGGGCCCCCATCACTCCTGATCTACTTCGACTTTGTCGCTTTCACCGGCGGCTTTTTCCGCAGCCCCTTCGTCACTGGGAGAGTAGACAAGATAACGCCATCGGTCATTGTATTGAACGGCGACGGCTGCGTCCCATATCCACTAACTTATGCGACTAGATACTAGGCTGTCATGGCGAGTGAACCGAAGCGATCTCGGCCTCAGTAATACGCGGCGCCGCCGTTGACGTGAATGGTCTGGCCGGTAATAAAGCCGCCGTCGTCACTGACCAAAAACAAGCAAGTGGCGGCAATCTCGTCCGCCGTCCCTTGCCGCCCCAGCGGGATCCCGGAGGCGCTCGGCGGACGCCCATGATACCACTCGGGGTTCGCTCGCCTGGTATCGATGCTGCCCGGAGAGACGACGTTGACGCGGATGTTGTGCGCCGCGAACTCCGAGGCGAGGCTTCGCGCCAGCCCGACCAGCGCCATCTTGGCCGCCGAGATGTGCGCGCGGCCGCTGCCGCCGCTAAAGGCTCCGTCACCGGTAAAGAACAGAATGCGGCCGTAGCGGTTCTCAAGCATCGACGGGATGACTGCGCGCGTCAGGTACAGTGCGCCGTCGAGAACGATCCCCCTGACCGTCTCCCAATCGTCTTGGGTCAGCTCGGTGAAGGGCTTGTGCGGCCGGATCGCAGCATTGTTGATCAGGATGTCGACGCGGCCAAACTCTGACAGGGCCCGCGCTGCCATCGCTTCGACCTGATCCTTCTTTCCGACATCGGCGAGTACCGCCAGCGCCTTGACGCCGAGGTCTCGAGCCGCGCGCACCACAGCATCGGCCTCGGCTTCGTTCGAGCGCGCATTGACGACGACGTGAGCGCCCTCCCCGGCCAGCTTCAGCACCGTCGCACGGCCGATATTGCGGCCCGAGCCGGTAACCAGAGCGATCTTCCCTTCGAGCTTACCCATCTGGTATCCCTCCTGTATTGTCAGAAACCTAAGGCCGTCATTGCGAGCGCAGCGAAGCAATCTCGTCGTCGAGATTGGCGCGGCCCGTTGCCCGCGCCTCGCAATGACAAGAAATGGATACCGTCAACGGGTTCCGGCCTGGGCACGGGCCTTGTCCAGGTCCGGCACGTTGCTGGCCGATGCCACATCCCCCAATCGCGACCCCCTCGTCACCGAGAGCGCCGCGACCGCGGCGTCATTCTCGTTGATCTTTGCCATGATGGCTTCCTTGGCGCGGTCGAAGACGCCGCGGTTGGTGGCAACGAAGCGCTGCGATTGGCGGAGGCCAGAGAGATAGCCGTTAATTTCCGGCACGACGTAGCGCGCCACCATGTCCCAGCTGCGCATCGTATTTTCGGGATTGGCCCAGTCATGCACAAAGCCGACGACGGTGCCGAAGCCGCCGCTGATCTCGAGCACGGATTTGATCCGTGCAACCAGATCGTCCGGGGTGCCGATCGTCGCCGAGGCCCCGTCCGAGAAAGCAGCCTTGTCGACCGCCTCGTCGGGGTCGCTGAACGGCTTCGCATCCGGCCGCTGCAATGTCCCGACAATGTACTGGTTGTGGTGGCGCAGCAGGCCTTCGCGGGCCTCGGCGCGGGCCTTCTCGCGGGTCTCGGCGATGTGCCAGCTCAGCAAGACCCGCCAGTCCTTGCGGTCGACGGTCGCGCCGTGCTTCTTCGCGGCGGCCTCGGCGAAGCCCCATTGCGTCGGCAGGGAGTTGAGGCCTTCGCTCGACATCGAGCCGATCGAGATGACGCCGATCCCGTGTTTGCCAGCCAGGGTCATGCCAGAAGGGCTGATCTGCGAGGCGACCGCGAACGGCATCTCCTCCTGCAACGGCAGCAGCTGCAGTGCCGCATCCTGCAGCGTGAACCAGTCGCTCTTCGCGGTCACCCGCTCGCCGTTGAAGAGGCGCCGGATGACGCCGATCGCCTCGTCCTGGCGGTCGCGCTGCACCATCGGGTCGATCCCGAGCGTGTGCGCGTCCGAGGCGAGCGCGCCGGGACCGGAGCCGAAGATGGCCCGGCCGCCGGTCATCCAGTCGAGCTGCACCATACGCTGGGCGACGTTGAAGGGGTGGTGATAGGGCAGCGAGACGACCCCAGTGGCGAGCTTGATGCGCTTCGACCGCTCACCCGCCGCGGCGAGGAACATCTCGGGCGAGCCGATCATCTCCCAGCCGCTCGAATGGTGCTCGCCGCACCAGAACTCGTCGTAGCCGAGCCGGTCGAGATGCTCGACGAGGTCGAGATCACGGCGGAACTGCAACATCGGGTGCTCGCCGACCGGATGATGCGGGGCGAGAAAGGCGCCGAAACTCAAACGCGGCATGGCAGGGTCTCCTGCGGCTGGTTCAGTTAAACTCTAAGGCTACGCCACGCCCTGGACGGGGG
>JBARIB010000469.1:0-6067 GCA_049799535.1 Allostellaceae bacterium
TCGCCATAGCACTCGTCGCATTGGCCAATCAGGAGCGCGTGCTGATACTCGAAGCGCGCGCCGACCAAGTCGTATCGCCGGCAACCGTCCAAGTATTGCTGCGGCATGCAGACGCACTTCTCGAAGGGGCGCGCGCCGAAGGCAGGCTCGGATACCGGAGAGCAGCGGAAAAAGCGCTCGCATTTCCAGCTGTGTTCCGGATCGCTTATTTCCTCTACCGCTACATCGGGATTCAGCGATTTCTTGCCGATCGTCTCGCCGATCGGGTCGAACTATTGTTGGCGATGCGCCTGTTGGTCGACCGGCTGGTGAGCTTCAATGGCGAGCGATTGGGCAGAGTCTTCGGGGAGCGCCTGACCGAAATCACCCGGGAGATTATTGAGCACCGACGGGATGAGGTCGGCAATGCCTTGGACGCCCTTCGTCGGCAATACCCGGACTACGTGTCAGCTCTTGAAATCAGATTTCTACGCCAGTCGGCATTGCGGCACGAGATGGGGCGATATCAGGCGTTATTCGAAGAGGGTTTAATCCCACAGGAGCTCTATGACGACCTGAAGCGAAGCATCGCCGACGGCCGTGCCCCGGAACGGCGGCCGAGGTTCGAGATCGGGCTGAATACACATCGCCTGATTGAGAGATTAGATATCCTGTCCGGACTTGACGAGCGTCAGCTGGAACGTGTGGCCAGGCTGCTGCGACCGCGCTTCACCGTGCCGGACGAGCGCATCATCCGCAAGGGCGACCGGGGCGACGCCGTGTTCTTCATCGCCTCGGGCGCGGTGGAGGTTAGATTGCCGGCGCGCCGTGTGCGGCTGGGTAGCGGCGAGTTCTTCGGTGAAATGGCCCTCTTGGCCGGAAGCCCGCGGCAGGCGGACGTCGTCGCGCTGACCTATTGCAGGTTGCTTGTTCTCCGAAAGGCTGATTTCGAGCGTTTCCTTGCTGCAAATCCAGAAGCGCGAGCGGCCATCGATCGTGTGGCGAAGGCCCGCCTCTCGATGAACCAGGAGGACGCCGAGCGCCACTCGGAAGCGGCCTCACTTTAGCTGCGAGCCGTAGGAGGGCGTCGCAGCAAAATCGAATACGTGTTTAATGTTGGCCGTGCAATCGGTTGCACAGGAGGCAGCCATGGATGACCGACGACACCAGACCATCCCCTCGTCGCATCACGCCGGACATGGGGTTATCGAAAACGTCGATAGCGTGACCGACGTGGTGCTGCGCGCCATGTCCCACACCCCGAACGCCCGGCTTCGCGAGATCATGGGAAGCTTTATCCGTCACCTTCATGCCTTCACGCGCGAGGTGCAGCTGACCGAGGCGGAGTACGACGTTGCAATCGACTTCCTGAACCGGATCGGCAAAGCGACCCATGATGCCCACAACGAAGGCATTCTGTTCGCCGATGCTGTAGGCTTTTCCACGCTCGTCTGCCTTCTCAACAATGGCGCGCGCGGCGCGCCGCGAACGGCAGCGGCGCTGCTCGGCCCGTTCTGGCGGGACAACGCGCCGCCTACGCCTAACGGCGCCAGCATTGTGCGTTCGCCTACACCCGGCCCCGCGTTATTCGTCACCGGTTGCATGTGCGACCCACAGGGTCGGCCGATTCCAGCGGTAGAGGTCGATGTCTGGCACTCCTCGCCGGTCGGCCTCTACGAAAACCAGGACGCCGACCAGGCCGACATGAACCTGCGTGGCCGGTTCCACACGCGCGAGGACGGGATCTTCAGTTTCCGAACGGTGAAGCCCGCCGGGTACCCTGTCCCGACCGACGGCCCCGTCGGCGACCTGCTCCACGCGCAGCTCCGGGAACCCTACCGGCCGGCGCATCTGCACGTGATGGGCTACAAGCCCGGCTACAAGACGCTGATCACGCAGGTCTTCGTTCCCGACGACCCCTACATTGAAAGCGACGTCGTGTTTGGCGTGACGCGCGATCTCATGGGTGATTACCGACGACACGATAACGGCGAGCCGCCATCGTCCGATGTCACGCCGCCCTGGTACACGCTGGACTACACCTTTGTGATGGAGCCAGGCGAGGCCAAGCGCCCGGTGCCGCCGATCAAGTAAGGGGGTTGCAGCGGCAACCGGGGACTGCCGAGGATGGCAGTCCGCCTGCATTCGAAACCGGCGGGCACGCCAGCGCGGGTGGTGTTAAGCCCGCGAGGTTAAACGCGGTGTCTGTGGTGCCGCGCGCGGCGGCACCTCACACGGCGTCGGGGCCGGTCTCGCCGGTGCGAATGCGGATCGCCTGTTCGACCGGCAGCACGAAAATTTTTCCGTCGCCGATCTTTTCTGTACGCGCGCTGTCCTCAATCGCCTGCACCGCGCGTTCGGCGATGGCGTCGTCGAGCACCACCTCGATCTTTAATTTGGGCAGGAAGTCGATCACGTACTCCGCCCCGCGATAGACTTCGGTGTGCCCCTTCTGTCGCCCGAAGCCTTTGACTTCGGTCACGGTCATCCCGCTGATGCCCACTTCGTGCAATGCGTTCTTCACTTCGTCGAGTTTGAACGGCTTGATGATTGCTTCGATTTTTTTCATCGCTTCACCTTGCAGCGAGCGGCGGGAAGGATCGGCCCCGGCTCGGATTCGCGGAAGCTCTCCCAAGGGGCCCCGGCGCCCCGGAGAGTCTGCGCATTTTATTGAACTGCTTCACCGTGCAATGCGAGATCAAGACCCTCGCGTTCAACTTCGGCGTCGACCCGCAGCCCGACCGTCAGATCGACCAGCTTGAGCAGTATTAGCGAAACGATCACGTCGTAGACAACCGTGACCAGCACGCCATAAAGCTGCACGATGACTTGATGCGGATTGCCGTCGATCAGGCCGCTCTTGCCTTCGCCGCCGACCCAGGCCACCGCCAGAACACCGGTCAATATTGCGCCGACCATACCACCGATGCCGTGCACACCGAACGCGTCGAGGCTGTCGTCATATCTAAGCGCATGCTTGAGACCGGTCGTGGCCCAGTAGCAGATGACGCCGGCCGCGATGCCGATGATCAGCGCGCCGCGCGGGTCGACAAAGCCCGACGCCGGGGTAATCGCCACGAGCCCGGCGACGGCACCCGAGATGATCCCGAGCACGCTCGGCTTGCCCTTGACGACCCACTCGGCGAACATCCAGGCGAGCGCCGCCGTGGCGGTGGCGATCTGGGTCACTGCCATCGCCATGCCGGCATTGCCATTAGCCGCTGTTGCCGAGCCGGCATTAAACCCGAACCACCCGACCCACAGCAGCGAGGCGCCGATAACGCTGAGCACGAGGTTGTGCGGCGGCATCGGCTCGCTCGCGTAGCCGCGCCGCCTGCCCATCACCAGCGCCGCCATCAGACCGGCAAAGCCTGAATTGATGTGCACCACCGTGCCCCCAGCAAAGTCGAGCACGCCAGCGTTGTTGAGGAAGCCATCGGGTCCCCAGACGAAGTGAGCGATGGGGGCGTAGACGCACACGCTCCACAGGCCGATGAACCACAATAGCGCTGAAAATTTCATGCGATCGGCGAAGGCGCCGCAGATCAGCGCCGGAGTGATGATCGCGAACGTCATCTGGAAGGTCATGTAGACCGACTCGGGGATCGTCTTGGCCAGATCGTTGACCGAATCGAGGGTCATTCCGTACAGCAGGAAACGGCTAGCGCCCCCTAGAAACGGCGTTCCCTCGGTAAATGCAAAACTATAGCCGACGACCATCCACAAGACTGTGACGAGGCAGGTTACGGCAAAGCTCTGCATCACCGTCGCCAGCACGTTCATCTTGCGAACCATGCCGCCATAGAAAAGCGCGAGGCCGGGGATTGTCATCATCAGCACGAGAGCCGTCGAGGTCAGCATCCACGCCGTATCACCCGTGTTAAGCGCGGGGGCGGCCGGCGTAGCAGCCGCCGCCGTGACATCAGGAGCCTGCTGAGCAAGCGCCGCCGCCGTCCACAGCAATGTGATCGGCGCGGCAAAAAGCCATCGTTTCACAAGCACACCCATCAGTCTCCCTCCAACAACTACGAACCCCGAGGCAGATTTCGTTATCGGCCCCATGCCTGGGCCCATCGGCAGGAACCAAGAATCGTGCCAATCGAGACATCGGGCTGGCAACTCTCGCACGGCGCCGTTCGCAACCGCCGCCGCCAATCGCGTTCGGCCGGGCTAACCGGCTTGCCGGAAATGCGCCAGAACGAGCCTCCGAACGAGAGCCCTATCCCAGCCAGAAATCAACTTCCGCATGAGCCGCAATGATGTTTCGCGCCTTCTAGAGGCTAAGGAATAAAGATGAAAATCTAGGCGGAATTTGTAAGGCTGCCCGTCCACTTGCGCCCGCGTTGCTGCGTCTGCGCCAGCGGGGATCCGATCGCACGATTATTGATCGGGCCGTGACACCACGGCCCAGGCTAGCGCGTCAGCAACGACGCGAGGAGCGCAAGTGCCAACAGAGCCGCCACCCCTTGCCAGACTTGGAGCGGGGCGCGTTCATAAAGCGTCCGTGGCCGCCGAATTTCCGTCGGAGGCCGCGCCGGTCCGGCCTCGATCTCGAAGGCAAACTCGGTCATGTCGTGAAAGCGCTTCGCGGGGTCGACCGCGATCGCCCGCGCGAGCGCCGCCTGGAGCCACGCGGGGAGGTCAGGCCGCAGCGCGGAGAAGTCCTTTGGGCGGTCCCGGCGCGGCGGACTGGTGGAGTCGGGGTTGCCGTACGGGAATTCGCCCGTGAACGCGCGAAACATCGTGACGCCCAGAGCGTAGATGTCGGTGGACTCGCTGCCGGCTTCGCCCTCGAACATTTCGGGCGCCATATAGGCCTGGGTTCCGGGAATGTTCTCGGGCGGAAATTCCTCCAGCCCGGGTACGCGAACCACTCCGAGATCGATCAGTTTCAGCAATCCGCCCCCTTCGAGAATGACGTTGTCCGGCTTGATGTCGCGATGGATGATGCCGGCGCGATGCAGGGCCGCCACCGCGCGGGCCAGCTTGACGGTGATGTTCCGCCCTTCTTCCAACCCCAGCGCCGGACTGCGCGAAAGCCGCGTCTCCAGAAGCTCGCCTTGATAAAGCGGCATGACCGTGTACAAGCAGGTCTGGCGTCCTGGCGGCAGTTCGATGACGCGTCCGACCCATGGGTTCTGCACCCGAGCGCCAACCCAAGCCTCTCGGACAAACGCCGCGCGGTGAGCGTCGACGCTGGCGATCTCCGGTTTGGGAAATTTTAGGGCCACGATGCCGCCCTCGACTTCGTCGTCTGCGGCGAAAAGTCGGCTGTATCGGCCCTCGGAGATCAGCGCTTTAAGGACGAACCCATCGATAGTCTCGCCGAGAAGCGGCGCTGGGATCGCCGGAAGTTGCAGGATGGCGGCGCTAATATCGGCCGATCCGGCCGTCGGCAGCGCGACCACGTCTAGAACCAAGGCGGTGCAGTTGTCGGTGCTGCCGGATTGGAGCGCGGCCGCAACCAACGCGCCGGCGCTATCTTCGGGAGCGGAGCGGTCGCGCAAGATGTCGGCGATGCTCTGTTCGGTCAGAAACCCGTGCACGCCGTCGCTGCACAACAGGAAACGGTCGTGCAGCGCCACCGGTTGCGTCGCGTAGTCGAGGCGCACTTCCGCCTCCACGCCGAGCGCGCGGGTAAGAATGTGCGATCGACCCGCCCCATCCTGGCGCACATGGTCGGTGGTGAGGCAAGTCAGGCGGTCGCCGCTCAACCGATAGGCGCGGGTATCCCCGACGTGCAGAATGTGGGCGATACGGCCGCGCAGCACCAGCGCCGTTACCGTGCAACCCATTCCGGCGAGCTTGGGGTCTTGGCGGCCCATGGTATTGATCCAGCCGTTGAGCGCACTTACGATCTTGGCGCCTGCTCGTTGCACCTCCATGGTCTCGGGCAGATCGCAAAAACCGTCCAGGAAGCCACGCACCGCAGTCTCGGCCGCAATGCGGCCGCCCTTCGCGCCGCCGATGCCATCGGCGATCGCTGCGATCACCTCCTGACGAGGCTCGGGCAACTCAGCGCCTGACAGGGCGCCGGCGAAGTCTTCATTGGCCTTGCGCCGCCCGGTCTTCGAGGCGAATCCGACGC
>JBARIB010000470.1:0-26789 GCA_049799535.1 Allostellaceae bacterium
GTGCGACTCATTGCTGATCGGCGACCGCTGCGGCGCGCACACGGTGCCCTATATCGAGGTGCGCAACCCCTCGGCGCGGGTCGAGCACGAGGCGACGACGTCGAAGATAAGTGACGACCAGTTGTTCTATTGCCGGCAACGCGGGCTGAGCGTCGAGGATGCGGTGTCCCTGATCGTCAACGGCTTTTGCAAGGAAGTGCTGAAAGAGCTGCCAATGGAATTTGTGGTCGAAGCGCAAAAGCTACTGGCAGTGAGCCTAGAAGGCAGTGTCGGTTAGTCGTAATTATGGTGAAAATGCTCGAAATCTCGAACTTGCACGCGCGGCTCGCCGATGGCCGTGAGATCCTGCATGGCATCGATCTCTCGGTGGAAGCCGGCGAAGTTCACGCGATCATGGGTCCGAACGGCTCGGGCAAGAGCACGCTTGCCGCAGTCCTCGCAGGCCGGGAAGGCTATGAGATCACCGAAGGCAGTGTGACCTATCTCGGCCGCGACCTCCTCACGATGGAGGCCGATGAGCGGGCACGTGAAGGCTTGTTTCTTGCCTTTCAGTACCCGGTCGAGATTCCGGGCGTGAACAACATGTATTTCTTGCGCACCGCGATTAACGCGCAACGCCGCCATCGCGGCGATCCCGAGCTCGATGCCGGCCAGTTTCTCCGGATCGTGCGCGCCAAGCTCAAGCTTCTGGATATTGGCGAGGATCTGCTGCAGCGCGCCGTCAATGTCGGTTTCTCGGGCGGCGAGAAGAAGCGCAACGAAATCTTCCAGATGGAGATGCTCGAACCGCGTCTGGCCATTCTCGACGAGACCGACAGTGGCCTCGATATCGATGCGCTGAAACTGGTGGCGCGCGGGATTAATCAGCAGCGAGCGCCCGACCGCGCGATCGTCATGATCACCCATTACCAGCGCCTGCTCAATTATGTCGAGCCGGACTGGGTGCATGTGCTGCAAGGCGGTCGCATCGTGCAGTCCGGCGATAAAACGCTCGCCCTGGATCTCGAGCGGCGCGGTTACGGCGCCGTCGAAGACGCGGCTTGAGCTTTCCGGAAATACTGCCGATGAGTGCCGTCGTCGATTTCCCGGTCAAGCCCGAAGCGCGCCCTTACCTTGAAGCATTCGGCCGCGACCGGCATCGGGGCGATCCCGATTGGCTTGCGAGCTATCGCAAACGCGGCCTCGCCCGCTTCGCCGAGCTCGGTTTCCCAACGCGGCGCAGCGAGGCTTGGCGGTACCTCGATCTTCGGGCTCTCGAGCAGCGGCCAATGCTGCCTGCCGAGCGGGAGACGGGCGCAATTATATCTACGGTCCGCGAGCAGCTGGAAGAAATCGCTTTGGACGAGCCGGGCTACCGGCTTGTGCTTGTCAACGGACGCTTTGCACCGGAACTATCCCGGATCGGGCAGCTTCCCGGCGGTGTGTATCTGCGGCCAATGTCGGCTGCGATTACAGAGCGGCCGGACTTGGTACGTTCCGGGCTCGAGGTGCATTCATCGGATACCCCACAGCCATTCGCGTCGCTCAATCTGGCGTTTTTCACCGATGGTTTTGTGCTGGATATTGCACCCGACGTGATCCTCGAGCAGCCGGTCGAGATCGTCCATCTGTCGGCAGGTAGCCCGGGTAGCTCACTGCACACGCATAGCCTCGTGGTGCTTGGCGGGGGCAGCCGCGCCTCAGTCGTTGAGAGTTTCGTCGGTGCCGGCGATTATTGGCGCAATGATGTCGTCGAGCTGCGGCTCGCCGCCAAGGCCGAGCTCGCCCGAATCGTACTGGTCGAAGAGGGTCCGGGTGCGCTGCACCTCGGCGAAGTCGGAGCGAGTCTCGATGAGGCAGCGAGGCTTTCCAGCTTCGTGCTGCTTCTGGGCGGCCGGACCGTACGGCGCGAAATCACCGTCCGGTGCGAAGGCGAGCGGAGCCATTGCGATCTCAATGGCGCCTTCCTGATCTCCGGCCGCCAAGAGGCTAACATCCTGACCGCGGTCGATCACGCGGCGCGAGGCGGTGAGACGCGTGAAATCTTCAAAGGGGTGGCCACTGGGCATGCCCATGGCGCCTTTCAGGGGCGCATCACGGTCCGCCCCGGCGCCCAGAAGGTCGATGCGCATCAGCTCAGCCAAAACTTGGTGCTGGGCCCGCGCGCTTCGATCGACACCAAGCCCGAGCTCGAAATCTACGCCGACGACGTCAAATGCAGCCATGGCGCCGCCGTCGGCGATCTCGACGAGGCGGCCCTGTTTTATCTGCGCGCCCGCGGCATTCCTGCCGAGTATGCGCGTCGCATGCTGATCGAAGCGTTCGCGCGAGAGGCGCTCGAACTCGTTCAGCAGGAGTCGTTGCGCGAGCATTTGCGGGAACGCCTGGCCCGCCGCCTCGCGACATTGGAGGAATAGAAATGAGGTCGGCGAGTTTGCGGAGCGTCTACCCTGGCCCGGGCGGCTTCGACCCGCAAGTCCTGAAGCGCGAGTTCCCGATCTTCACGAACAACCCGGGTCTGGTCTTCCTCGATTCGGGTGCCAGCGCGCAGAAGCCGCGCTCGGTCATCGACCGCGTCTCGAATTTCTACAGCACCGATTACGCTAACGTGCATCGCGGGGTCTATCGCCTCAGCGCCCGCTCGACCGAACTGTTCGAGGAGGCGCGCGAGAAGATGCGGGCGTTTTTGAACGCCGCCGACCCGCGCGAGATCGTCTTCGTGCGAGGCGCGACGGAGGGCATCAACCTCGTCGCGCAGAGCTGGGGCGCAAGCTTCATCAAAGCCGGCGATGAGGTGCTGATGAGCGAACTCGAGCACCATTCGAACATCGTGCCTTGGCAGATGCTGCGCGATCGGATCGGCATCCGGCTGGTCGTGGCGCCAATCGACGCCACCGGGGGGTTGGATCTGCCCGCCTTCGAGGCGCTTCTGTCACCGCGAACACGGCTCGTCGCGATGACCCACCTCGCCAACGCGACGGGGGCGCTGGTGCCGATCGAGACCATCACGCGACTCGCTCGCCGCACGGGAGTGAAAGTGCTGATCGATGGCTGCCAAGCGGCGCCGCGGCTTGAGGTGGACGTGCAGGCGCTCGATTGCGATTTCTATGTGTTTTCCGGTCACAAGACCTATGGGCCGACTGGCATCGGCGTGCTCTATGGCAAGTACGAGCTGCTGTCCGCGATGCCGCCCTGGCAAGGGGGCGGTGAGATGATCCTCAACGTCACTTTTGAAAAGAGCGAGTTCCAGGAACCCCCGCACCGGTTCGAGGCCGGAACCCCCGATATCTCCGGCGCCATCGGGCTCGGCGCGGCGATCGACTTCATCGAAGAATTGGGGCGCGACAACATTCTCGAACACGAGGAGGCGCTAACCGGGTATGGCGTCGACCGCCTGTCGCGCATTCCGGATCTCCGCTTGGTCGAGGCAGGTCAGCGGCGGCTCGGCATTCTCTCCTTCCATCTGGAGGGTGTGCATCCCCACGACCTGGCTCAGGTGCTCGACCAGCATCATGTGGCGGTGCGCGCCGGGCATCACTGCGCGCAGCCGCTCGTCGAGAAATTAGGGCTTGCTGCAACCACCCGCGCCTCGCTGGGCGTCTACAACGACGAGAGCGACATCGAAGCGCTCGCCGATGCGCTCGAGGCCGCCCGGGAGATGTTCCCGCGATGATGGATTTGCGCGAGCTCTATCAGGACATCATCCTCGATCACGGGCGGCATCCGCGTAATTTCCGCAAGATCGAGCATCCGACGCATTTCGCGCAGGGTCACAACCCACTGTGCGGCGACCGAGTGACCGTATACCTGACCCTCGACGGCGACCGCATCGCCGATGTCAGCTTCCAGGGACGCGGCTGCGCGATCTCGACTGCGGCAGCATCTCTGATGACCGAGGTATTGAAGGACAAGACCGTTGCCGATGCCCGAGCGCTGTTCGCGCGGTTTCATGCGCGAGTCACCGGGGGCGACGCAGGCGACGAGCTTACGGAGGCTCTAGCGGAGGAAATGGACCGGCTTGAGCCACTGACCGGAGTGAAGGCCTATCCCGCGCGGGTCAAGTGCGCGACGTTGTCCTGGCACGCGCTGGAAGCGGCTTTGAAGGGCGGCGGCACCACGGTTAAGACGGAGTAGGCAACATGGATCGCGATCCGTTCGACTTTGCGCCGAACCCGCCGGCGGACGAGGAAGAGATAGAGCGCCCGCAGGGCGGCGAGGACGATCCCGCAATGATGGGCCCCGTTATGGAAGCGCTCAAGACCGTGCGCGACCCTGAAATCCCAATGGATCTCGTAGAACTCGGTTTAATCTATGAGCTGATGGTCAAAAAAGGCGGCATCGTCTATGTCGAAATGACCCTGACGACGCCCGCCTGCCCGGTCGCCGCGAGCATGCCCGGAGAAGTCGAGGCGGCGATCCGCGCCGTGCCGGGCGTCACTGACGTCCGGGTCAAGTTGGTTTGGACCCCGCCTTGGGGACCCGAGCTGATGAGCGAGGAAGCAAGGCTCGAGCTCGGGATGTTGTGATTGCGCTATTCACGGCCGCTGACGTGGTGTCCCGCGGCGGATTGTCTTGATCGCAACAGCACCACGCGGATCCCTTGGTAAATTGGTTCAAGATATTGAGCTGAGCTAGCGTCTACATTTGCTTAGCCTCGGTGACGAGACAAGACCGTCTCTGACTCCGGTCGCCGCAAAATCCGGCAGTGACAAAACCGGCTATCCGCTATTGCGAAGTCCCGCAGCGATGCCGTTGATCGTGAGGTGTATCCCCGTCACCACATCGGTCTCAGTGTCGCCGGCACGATACCGCCTCAGTAACTCGATCTGCATGTGGTTGAGCGGATCGAGATACGGAAAGCGGTTGCGGATCGAGCGCGCGAGTAACGGGTTGCTTTCGAGCAGGCTCTGCTGGCCCATAATCGACAGCAACGTGTCGACCGTACTGTGCCATTCCGCTCGCAGCCGAGAAAAGATGTTGTCGCGTAACTCCGTATCCGAGACTAGCTCGGCATATCGAGAGGCGATCGCGATATCACTCTTTGCAAGTACCATATCCATGTTGGACAGCAGCATCTCGAAAAACGGCCACTCGCAATGCATTGCTTGGAGAATTGCCATGCCGTCCGGCTGCGCCTTGAGCCACGCCTTGACGGCGCTTCCGAAACCATACCAGCCGGGCAACATGAGCCGGCATTGCGCCCAGCTGAACACCCACGGTATCGCCCGTAGATCCTCGATACGTGCCGAGGCTTTGCGTGAAGACGGACGGCTGCCGATGTTGAGGTTGGCAATCTCGCCAATGACCGTCGATTCCTGGAAAAACCGCTCAAATCCGTCAGTTTCATAGACCAGACTGCGATACGCCCGATAGGCCTCGGCCGAGAGAAAGTCCATGATGGTTAGATATTCGGTTCGCGGCTCGGCGCTTTCGCACTGCAGCAGGGTGGCCTCGAAGGTGGCTGCGGCGAGGGTCTCGAGGTTGCGGCGTGCGAGCTCACGGTTCGAGTATTTGCTCGCGATGACCTCTCCCTGTTCGGTGATGCGGATAGCCCCCTGAACCGCGCCGAGAGGTTGCGCAAGAATAGCCTGATAACTGGGCCCGCCGCCGCGCCCCACCGAGCCGCCGCGACCATGAAACAGGCGCAGCCGGACATCATGGCGGCGGAACACCTCGATCAAGGTTACCTCGGCCTTGTAGAGTTCCCAGCCGGAGGTCAGGAAACCTCCATCCTTATTGCTATCCGAGTAACCGAGCATGACTTCCTGAGCGCGTCCGCGGCTTTCGAGCAAACGGGAATATTCGGGCAGGCCCAGCAGTTTATCCATCACTTTGCCGCAATGACGCAGATCCTCGATTGTCTCAAACAGCGGAACAATGTCGAGATCGAGTACTCCCTCGCGCGGTCGCAACAAACCGGCTTCTTTCAACAGCACGGCGGTTTCGAGAATGTCTGAGACGCCGGTGGTCTTGGAAATAACGTAGTGCGGCACTGCTTGCCGTCCGTAGTGGCGGTGTGCGTCCGCAGTCGCGGTCAAGATCGCAAGCTCGCTCCGGGTTTCGTCCGAGTACGAGAGAAACGGAGAGGCCAGTGGGCGAGCTGTGTCGAGCTCAGCCAGGAGCAGGCGAATGCGCTCCTGTTCCCCGAGACTGGTGTAGTTCACCCCCGGCTGCGCGAAATCGAGCAATTCGCCCACCGTGCGCTCGTGCACGTCGGAGTTCTGGCGCAAATCGAGGGCAGCCAGATGAAAACCGAACACATCAACGGCCCGACGCAAATTTTTCAAACGGCCCTGTGCGAGCATCCCGCAGCCGTTATTGACGAGCGAACGGTCGAGGATCGAGAGGTCGGCGAGCAACTCGCCGCCGTCATAATAAGGCGGAGCGTCACCAGCCCCCACCTGCGGGGCCTCGAGACCATCGAGCATCCGTGCGGTTACCGCCAACCGTGCGGAAATTCCGGTTATTGCCTGCCTATATAGTTCGTATTCTCGGTTGGCCGATCGGTCGGGCGTGCGCGCGGCAAGCTCTGCGAGCGCATCTATCTTGCCGACCAGCCGGCTATCGAGTGACAGCTCGCCACCGAGTAGATAGAGCTCGTCCAAGTAGTGATTGAGGGCACGGCCGCTCTGTGCCCGCAACGCGGCGCGCAGTACCTGCTCGGTCACGAAGGGGTTACCGTCGCGATCACCGCCGATCCAGCTGCCAATTCTTAAAAACGACGGAAGATCGCCATCGAGGATGACGCCCCCGCCCGCAAGCTCCTCTCCGAGGTCGGCGTAGAACCGCGGCAACTCGGATAGAAATGCGTAATCGTAGTAGGAGAGGCCGTTGGCTACCTCGTCGATCACACGAAGTCGCGTAATGCGCAGCAGATTCGTCTGCCACAAAGTCAGAACAGCTCGGCGGAGCGCCACGTCGGTGTCCGCAAGCTCGAGCGGGGTAAGCGGCAGCCGGTCTCGCTGCGCCAGGAGCTCTGCTATTTCCATCTCGCGATCGATCGTGCTCTTACGGCGCACCTCGGTCGGATGCGCTGTCAATACTGGCACGACCAACGCGTCGGCAAAGAAACCAGCAATTTGTGCTGGCGGGATCCCGGCTTGGCGGGCGCGGGCGAGCGCGTGTGCCATCGAGCCTTCGCGAGGCGCCGAGGCGCTCATGACGTGAGCACGAGTGCGGCGAATGTGATGCTGATCCTCCGCAATATTGGCGAGATGCGAGAAAAAGCTGAAGGCGCGAATTACTTGAAGCGCTTCAGTCGGCGGCAAGCTGTTCAGTATCGCCTCGAGATCGCGCCGCGCCCGGACATTCTGATCTCTTCGGAAGCTGACGGAGTTTTGTCGAATTTGCTCGACCGTGTCGAATACGGCTTGGCCGCTCTGCTCGCGGATCGTGTCGCCGAGGATACGCCCGAGCAGCCGAATATCTTCGCGCAGAGGACGATCTTTGTCTTCGGTTTCGACCGCTTGAGGGTTCGGCATTTCCCCTGTACCGATTCGTCGCGTTCACGATTGCTGCGTTCTAGCAGGAATCATGCCTAGTGACGCGGCCGCTAGAGACAGGTCAGTCGACGAGTTCCTCGGTGACGACGATGAACCCGTTTAGCGAGCCGGGACCAAATGCCGTGCTGATTGCAACGTCGGTCGCGTCGCGCCCGCGCGCCATAACGACCCGGCCGATGCGCGGTCGATTGTGCCGTGCGTCGAACGTGTACCAGCGGGATCCGAGATAGACTTCGAACCACGCGCTGAAATCCATTGGCATCGGGTCTGGCGGCACGCCGATATCGCCCAGATATCCGGTGCAATATCGCGCCGGAATGTTCATGCATCGGCACAAAGTCACGGCCAGATGGGTAAAATCGCGGCAAACGCCGACCCGCTCGTTATAAGCGTCCCACGCCGTCTTGGTTGGGCGGGCATGCTCGTAGCCGAACTTGATTTGCTCGTGAACAAAGTCGACGATTGCCTGCACCCGACCCCAACCTCGCGGGGCCGCCCCAAATAGCGACCACGCAATGTCCGAGAGCCTGTCCGTCTCGCAATACCGACTGCCGAGCAGGAAAATCAGCGTCTCGTCCGGCAGCTCTTCGATCGGGTGCTGCGGCGCGTCTGGTTCGACAATGTCGGGCGTGCCGGGATCCGCGGCGATCATATCGGCCGAAATCGTCAGCCGCCCCTTCGGTGCCACAACGCGGGTGCAGATATTCCCGTAAATATCCCGGTAATCGCTCGACGGGATCGGCGGGTCGAACTTAATGCGGTGCGGAGTTAACAAATCCGGCAGGCGGGACGGATGTACGCTGAGCATCAGCAACATCGGCGTGGGTAGTGGCGACTCATACGCAATCTCGTACCCGAACCGAATCTTGATCAATGCCGTGCTCCTTGAATTTAATGCGAAGGCTCGGGTGGGCCTCCGAGTGAAATTCCGCCCGAGCGGCAGTGAGCCCGGTGTCCCCGTTGCCTTATGTGATCGCCGCGGACCCGCCGCGAGTTCCGGTCGGCCCCTGCGGAAGGCGAAAACATGTCTCACGGCGGTGCAGGGTCGGTGGTTCCGCGGCTCAATGGATCAAAGGGTAGATCCTTGCGGCGCTTGTATCCACGGGCGAGGGGCGGGGTATCCTAGTGACGTCCCGGCAGGCCGCTGCCAGCACAGTGCGGCGCCTCACCCACTCGCTCGCATCGATTGCCTTTAGCGCAGCGATTCGGGCTCCCGCAGGGACAAAAGCCAATTGCCCATACAAGTAAGCGACCCATTGCGCCCATTCGTCAAAGCCGCGCTCACGCGCTTCCCACCTTGCAAGGCCTTCGATAACGCCCGCGCGATCAATGCACTGGGCCAGCGAGAATGCCGACATCATCGTGCAACCGACCTGATGACCGAGCACGGGCGGCTGCGCACTGGCTGCGCTGCCAATTACGGCCACCTTGCCCTTCGACCAGGATTGCAACCGAAGGAGCTCGAACCAGTCACCGCTGGCTTCTCTGGGAATGCGAGCGATGACAGCGGCGAGTTGCGGAAATAGCGAGCGCCAGCAATCGAGGTCGACAGCGGTGGTGGTTAGCGATTTGTCGCCTCCGACCGATATCAGTTGAACAAACGCTGATCTAGCCGAGCACGGCGCATAGATCAAGCAATGCGAGCCGTTCCAATACTCGTAACAGGCGCTCTCTACCGCCATGAGTTCGCCGGGTTCAGCCGGGATCACCGCCGTATAGCCGAACTGATTTGTGCGGCGCCGCCATTTCAATAGCCCCAGCTTGTCGCGGATCGGGGAATCGGTGCCCTCGGCAACGACGACGAGATCGGCGGACAGCGCGCTTCCGTCCGCGAGGTGCAAACACCCGCCGAGAGCAGCGCCGATTGCACGCGAGTTGAACACGATCTCGCCGCCGGTCTGGATCAATGCGTCACACAGGACTGTCGACAGCCTCTCGCGCAACACGACATAAAGCCGAACATCTTCGCTAAGCCTGCTGCTCGAAATTGTTTTGCCGTGATGGTCGCGCCTCTCGTGTCGAACCACGCGGATACCATCGGCGATCACCGGAGCGAGCACGTCCAGGGCGTCGAGCACCCGCAGTCCGTTCTCCCAGACATAGATCCCTTCACCGATCGTGCTCAGGCCGCCGCTGCGCTCATGGACACGCACGCGCCAGCCCTTTTGCGCCAACGCTAGCCCAGTCAAAAGTCCGGCGACGCCCCCGCCCGCAATCTCAGCCGTGCGCTTCATTCCGGGAACTCCGCCGGGCCGGCAAGCTGGCAAGATCCGGATGCGCAAGCGAACCAGAACCGCACACCCGCAGTCGCTACGACCCGCAGAGCCTCCCGTCCATGCGGTGGGCCGAACGATTTCTCAGAGCGGTCGAGCCTCTCCAGAGCGATCTCAACTCGGCTCATCCTGATCGACCCTCGCTGGGTGTAGCTCGGTGATCAAAGGCAGGATCTGTGCCAAAGGACTAGGGCTGCGGGTTGGTTGATAGCCAACCGTCTCTGCGGATCCGGAGCGGGAAGAACACCCCCTTCCTATTTGGTGCGGGATCTTCAGAGGGCACGTCCCTATTGAGCCTCCTCCGCCAAGACCGTCCATCTACAGCGGGCTCAAAACTCCATATCGAGTTCTTCGAGCTCGTCGGGTTCCCGCGTTGCGGCTTCACACCATTCAATCATATCTGGAAGCGCCATGATTTGGTCGCAGTAACCCGCACAGATATCGTCGACACGCACATCGTAAGTGAGGAACCGCGTGACGACAGGAGCATACATGGCGTCCGCGACGCTCAGTGTGCCAAAGAGGTAGGGGCCACCATAAGTAGCAAGGCACTCGCGCCAAATCGCTGTAACGCGGTCGATGTCGGCCTCTGCGCCAGACCATACTTTGAAACCTGGATGGCGAGCTTTGAGGTTCATCGGCAGTGCCGATCGCAAATTGCGGAACCCAGAATGCATTTCACCGCAGATCGAGCGGCAGCGCGCGCGGAGGGCGCGAGGCTTCGGAAGCAGACCGGCACGAGGCTTGACCTCATTCAGGTACTCGGCGATCGCCAGAGTGTCCCAAATCCGGATGCCGTCATGGGTGAGGCAGGGGACCAGGATCGAAGGCGACAGCAGCAACAGCTCTGCACGGCTGGCAGGGTCGTCGACCGGCACCGCCTCTTCGACGAATTCCAAGCCGGCCATTCTGCACAACAACCATCCACGCAGCGACCAGGAGGAGTAGTTTTTACTGCTGATCGTGAGAACGGCTTCGGGCATCATTTCCTCCCCATATCTCCGGAAATACTGGGATCATCAGCAAACCGGATGCCAATCACTGTTCGAAGCCGGGGAGCAAATTTATGCAGTTGGGCATCGTCTAGCTGAGCGGGAAATACTCATTAGCCTGCCGACCTCGATCGAGCTACATTGCCTGCACCAGCACATAGCGCGAACGCGGAGCACTATCTTTGGCGCGGAAGAAGCTCGATGTGCGATATCGTGACCAATACGATATTAAGCCAGAGACCGTGCAGTGGAACCGCGTGGTTTGCGCTCTATTTCTTCCGAAGGCGCTTGGCGTTGGCCTTGGCTCGGCCGAGCCAGGGCGCCAACAGCGATGTAGCTGGCGCTCGGCCTCTGCTGGAGACGAGGCGCAAGCCTGATAACGCGGCTGCCTCCGCCTTCTCTTGGATCATTCGCCGGTACTCGGCGGCAGTGCATTTGCCTTGTGCCATCAACAAGGCGCGGTGCATGACCGTTTCCCACGATGCCATCATCAGACCGGTCATCATGGCCGGGATCGACAGACTCTTTCGACGGCGGCGAGATTTCATGACGAAGGTTTCTCCGATCATATGTCAGATTAATGTGCGCGGGATGGGGAGGTTTCGATAAAGCAACCGCAGTCGACGAGCGGCGGGAAATGTCATGCAGCCTCCACAGTGTTGATACTGACGCTTCGGTTTGTTCAGCCGATACGAACGTCGTCTAGGCAACCGCCCAAAAGATCGGCACTCGGATTGGCGTTAGGTTCAACAGCATTCGCGCCTAGAGGTAACCCAAGGCTGCTTTGAAACCGGTTTGCCAAATCGAGCAAAGCGTGTTCGGCAAATGCCGGAGCGATGAGTGAGACCCCGAACGGAAGCCCGTCGCTGCGAAACCCGGCCGGGACGGCGATCGCGCTCAGATCGAGCAAGTTCACGAAAGAAGTGTAGAGACCCAGATTGGAATTCAAACGGAGCGGATCCGCGGCAATCGCAGCTGTCTCGTAGATCGTGCCGGTGGTCGGCAGCACCATCACATCGATCGATGAGAAAACGAGGTTTGCCTCGCGCTTCCGCCTCTCCAGCTCGTATTGGGCGCGATACGCATCGAGTGCGGTGTAACGGCGGCCCTGTTCAATAATCGACCGGGTGACTGGGAGGAGCGCACCCGGATTGTCGTCTAGAAGCGCCTGTGTTGCGTGCAGGCGCTCGGCCACCCAAGGACCATCATACAAAAGCCGGCCAGTATCGCGAAACAGCGCGAACGCTGTCTCAGTCCGGGTTCCACCGATCTGTTCGAGTTTGGCTACTGCCGATGCAAACAGGGATGCTGCTTCGCAATCCCCAAAAAATTCAAGCTCGCTCGACCGTGGCACTCCAAACCGGCAATTGGAGCCGAAGCTTGGCGGTAGCAAACACCGAACCGGGCGAGCCAGCGGGTCGTCGGGATCGAACAAAGCCGTAACTCCAAGCACTACCGAAGCATCCTTCGCTGTCAGCGCAAACACCGAGACGCAGTCGAGCGACCTACAGGCCGGAACGACACCACGGGTACTCAGCAAGCCCCGCGCCGGCTTGAGCCCGACGATATTGCTGAAGGCCGCCGGAACGCGCCCTGAGCCGGCCGTATCGGTGCCAAGCGCAAAACTAACGAGTCCCGCGGCCACCGCGGTTGCCGAGCCGGAACTCGAGCCGCCGGGAATATAACGCGCGTCGAATGGATTGCGCGGCGCCCCATAGGGCGAGCGAGTGCCGACCAAACCGGTTGCAAACTGATCGAGGTTGGTTTTGCCGACCAGCACGCCGCCGGCGGCAAGCAACTGTCTCACGACTGGAGCAGTCTCGGATGGCGTATAGGCGAAAGCCGGACAAGCGGCGGTGGTCGGTATGCCGGCGACATCGATGTTGTCTTTGACGGCAAACGGGATCCCGAACAGCGGCAGCCGCGCGATCAAATCGGGATCGGAAGCGGCCGCCGCGTCGAGATCGCCCGTGCGCTGTTTTAGATCGGCATCGCTCGTTCGGGTAATCCATAAGGCCGGATCGTCCCATTCTGCGATCCGTGACAATACCAGGTCGGTGAGCTCGCTGGCCGACAGGGCCCCATCAAGCAAGGCGCTGCGCAGGCGCGCGATTTGAAGCGAGTGACCAGGCATTTACGATTGGCACGACGATTGAAAAAGCCTGCGTAAAACTTCAGTCAACGTGGGTAGTCCTATGGCTGAACGGTATGTCGCCGCCGACCCGTATCCGTGGCCCTTCAATGGAGATCTGCGGCCCGAGAATACGGCGCTCATTGTAATCGATATGCAAACCGATTTCTGCGGTATCGGCGGCTATGTCGACCGCATGGGGTACGATCTGTCGTTGACCCGAGCGCCGATCGCATCCATCGCAGCAGTGTTGGCGGGCATGCGCGGCGGCGGCTTTCATATCTTTCATACCCGGGAGGGCCACCGGCCGGATCTCGCCGATTTGCCCGAGAACAAGCGTTGGCGCTCGCGGCGGATCGGCGCAGGCATTGGGGATCCCGGACCGTGCGGCCGCATTCTGGTGCGCGGCGAGCCCGGCTGGGAGATCATTCCCGAGCTGACGCCGCTATCGGGCGAGCCCATCATCGACAAGCCCGGCAAGGGCTCGTTCTGCGCCACCGATCTTGAATTGATGCTGCGGCTGCGCGGCATCGCCAATCTGGTGCTGACGGGCATAACCACTGATGTCTGCGTTCATACGACAATGCGGGAGGCGAATGATCGCGGCTTCGAATGCTTGCTCCTGGAAGATTGCTGCGGCGCCACCGACCGCTCGAACCATGAGCACGCGATCAAGATGGTCGAAATGCAAGGCGGGGTGTTTGGTGCGGTTACCGATTCGATGGCGCTGCTCCAGCTTCTCGGATGAGCTCGGGCGGGCGCTCGTCGGAAAATGCGATACATCGAATACTGGCGCCTGGTTTTCGATCATTCGCCTAAATTAACGACACCGCGATAGTGGACTGGACACCAGGCGCCTGCGAAAGGCGCGTTTCGTATGGCACGTGCTTTGCACGACCCTACAGCCTGAGATTTGCTGCCAGTTAAGGCTTGATCCTCGCACCAACCGGCCGTCGTCGTGAGGACGGAGAGGGGGTTATGAGCGCGATCATCGCGGCAGAGCCATATCCCTTCGATTTGGTGGCGACCCATGCGGGTCTTGTCATCATCGATATGCAGAGGGATTTTCTCGAGCCAGGCGGCTTTGGCGCCGCGTTAGGGAATGACGTGTCGCTGCTGCGGCGGACGATTGCGCCGACCCGGCGCCTGCTCGAGGCGGCACGAATGGCGGGACTGACCGTCATTCATACCCGCGAAGGGCATCGTCCCGACCTCGCCGATCTGCCGCCGGCTAAAAAAGCGCGCGGTAAGCTTCAAAACGGCATTGGCGACCCGGGCCCAATGGGTCGGATATTGGTGCGGGGCGAGCCGGGACACGACATCATCCCAGAACTCTACCCGATGCCCGGAGAGCCGGTCGTCGACAAGCCGGGTAAGGGTGCATTTCACGCCACCGATCTCGATGCGATCCTGAAGAACCGCGGCATCACCCAGCTCATCGTCTGCGGCGTCACCACCGAGGTCTGCGTCAATACCACTGTCAGAGAGGCCAATGATCGCGGCTACGAATGCGTGGTCGTGGAGGATTGCGTCGGCTCGTATTTCCCGGAGTTTCAGGAGATGGGCCTGCGCATGATCAAAGCACAAGGCGGCATTTTCGGTTGGGTCGCTTCATCCGAAGCGGTCATTGCAGCACTCCCGACATGCGGCTCGTGAGGAGAAGAGCATGAACACCTCAGCCGATGCGCCGCGCTGGTGGGTGCCTGGTGATTGGAACGGGTTTTTCGGTCTGTTCACTAATGTCGTTCTGAACGTCATCGTGCTGACCGGACTGTGTCTACATGTCGTCAACCTGCCGGCGGATGTGGTCTATGGCCGGATTCTGCCTGCTCTCGGCATCGCCCTGCCGCTCGGCAATCTGTATTACGCCTATCTCGCTTGGCGGCTCGCAAAGAACGAAGGGCGTGGCGACGTCACGGCGATGCCTTATGGGCCGAGCGTGCCGCATATGTTCATCGTCGTCTTCCTCATCATGTTGCCGATCTACCTGAAGACGCACGATCCCCTGCTTGCTTGGCAGTCGGGCTTGGTTTGGTGTCTGGTGATCGGCGTCATCGTATTGTTAGGCGCTTTTGTCGGGCCGACCGTCCGGAAATACACGCCGCGGGCTGCAATGTTAGGCACGCTCGCCGGAATTTCGATAGCGTTCATATCGATGCGGCCGGCCTTTCTTGGCTGGGAAGACCCTTGGCTTTTCATGCTCTCGTTGACGATCGTTCTGGTCAGCTGGATGGCCGGTCTCCGTCTGCCCTACGGTCTGCCTGGCGGCCTTGCGGCAGTAGTGCTTGGCACTGGGCTCGCTTGGTTGGCCAAGCTGTTCCATCTCGATGATCTGATGCAGCCGACGGAGGTCGTCTCTGCCCTGAGCCAGTTTGGTTTGCGGCTGCCCTATCCGTCGAGCGATTTCGCCAAAGCGATCGGCGATATCGGACCGCTATTGGTGACGGCTGTGCCGCTCGGCATCTACAACTTTACCGAGGGAATGAACAACGTCGAGAGTGCCGCCGCAGCCGGTGACGATTACAGCCTTCGCCAGATCCTGTTGGCCGACGGCACGGGCGCGATCGTCGGTGCGCTGCTCGGCAGTCCGTTCCCGCCGGCGGTCTATATCGGCCACCCCGGATGGAAGGCGGTAGGCGGCCGGATCGGCTATTCGCTGGCGACGGGTGTCGTCATCGGCATGGTCTGCTTCCTGGGATTGACGGCACTGCTGCTCGCGGTTATCCCATTGGTCGCGATCCTTCCGATCCTGCTCTATATCGGCCTCGTGATCGGCGCGCAGGCGTTTCAGGCGACGCCGCCGCGGCATGCTCCCGCTATCGTGCTGGCGATTCTCCCGAACATTGCCGCCTGGGCGCAGACCTTAATTGACGGAGCGCTCGGTGCCGCGGGCACGTCAGCCGAGCAAGTGGGCATGGCCAAGCTCGGCGCCACCGGGGTGGTCTATCACGGGATGGCTTTGCTCGGCGGCGGAGCCGTGCTCGCCGGATTGATCCTCGGCGCCATCGCCGCTTTTATCATCGACCGGAAGTTCGATTGGGCCGCTCTCTTCGCCGGCGCCGGCGGTGTGCTGTCGTTTTTTGGGTTCATTCACGGCACATCGCTCGGCATCGGCAACTCGGCGCCTGTAGCGCTCGGTTATTTCATCGTCGCCGGCGTTTGCTACGCCCTCAGTAAGCAGAACTACGCGGATGCAGTAATTTTAACTGAAGCGCCCGCGCACGCCCTCGGAGAAGACTGATCGCGGCTCGGAAGGCTTCTTGCGCGGGCAAGCTAGGTTACGCCGCAGTCGCCGACTCGGCCTGGAAAGCGACCTCCGGGTAATGGCACGCGACTGAGCGGCTGGCGGTGAATGGCCGCAGCTCCGGCATCAATGTAGCACAATTGCTCTGATTCTTGGGACAGCGCCCGTAGAACCGGCAGGTAGCCGGGTCGGGATCGATCGGACTGCGCGGTTCGCCGCTGAGTCTCAGCCGCTTGATCCCACGCTGATCGAGGGACGGGATCGCCGCGACCAGAGCCTTGGTATAGGGATGCGCCGGGTTGTCGAAGACCGCTTCGACCGGGCCGCTCTCGATGATCTTGCCGAGATACATCACCAGCACATGGTCGCAGAGCAGGCGGACGACATTGAGGTCGTGGCTGACAAAGAGGTAGCTCATCCCGAGCCGGCGCTTCAGCGTCTCGAGTAGCTGCAGGATTACGACCTGAACCGAGACGTCGAGCGCAGCGGTCGGCTCGTCGAGGATCAAAAGCCGCGGTTCCAGCGCGACGGCGCGCGCGATGCCGACTCGCGCCTTCTGGCCGCCGGATAATTGATGCGGAAAGCGGCCGAGCAGCTCGTCGGGAAGACCTGCCAAACCCGCCGCCTCCCGCACTCGCGCCGCAAGCTCTGCGCCGCGCCGCCGGCTGAGCCGGCGTAGTGGATCGGCGATGGCTTGAAACGCCGTGAAGCGCGGGTTCAAGCTTTCCCCAGCATCCTGGAAGACCATCTGGATGCCGGAACGTTGCGGCAGGTGGGCGAAGTGCCGCGCCGGTATCTCTCCGATTTCCTCCCCATCGAACTCAATGCTGCCGCCGCTCGGATCGAGCAGGCGCGCGACGAGCCGCACCAGGGTCGACTTGCCGCAACCAGACTCGCCGACGAGGCCCACCGTCTCGCCCGGTCCAATGGAAAAATCCACGCTGTCCACGGCATGAAGCCAGCTTTGGCGTGCACGGACCCAAAAATGCCGCTCTCCCCGGTTCACCGGGAAATGCTTGGTCAAGCTGCGGATATCGAGAACGGGCTCGGTCATAGAGGTTGCCAGCACGCGACCATGTGTGACGGGCCGACCAAGACCAACGGCAGTGGCGCCTCGCATTTGGCCTGATGCCGCTCGCAGCGGGCGCTGTAACGGCACGATGGCAGGTCGGCACGCCTGACGTCGGGAAGATTGCCGGGGATCGCGGCAAGGTCGGCGAGCCGCATATCGGGTTTGGGTGTCGCGGCGATCAGTTTTGCCGTGTAGGGATGGCGTGGGCGGGCGAACAGCTCCGGTGTCGGCGCGCTCTCCACCACGTGGCCGGCATGCATGACGACGACCCGGTCGGCATATTCGCCGGCGAGCCCAAGATCATGAGTGATCAGGATTGTCGCCATGCCGGACGCGGCAGCGAGGTCGGCGAGCAGATCCATTACCACCGCCTGGGTCGTGACATCGAGGCCGGTCGTCGGCTCGTCGGCAATCAGCAACGCCGGCGAGCAGGCGAGTGCCAGCGCGATCGTCACTCGTTGGCACATTCCGCCCGATAGCTCGAAAGGGTAGGCGGCGGCGCGCCGCGAGGGATCGGGAATCCCGACTTTGGCCAACATCGCCACAGCGCGCTCGGGCGCCTGCGCCCGGGTCACGCTGCCGTGCCGGACCAGAACGTCCTCCAGCTGTTTGCCGACCGGCCGGATTGGGTTGAGCGCGCCTCGCGGATTCTGCGAGATCAGTGAGAATTCGCGGCCCCGCATCTCCTCGAGCGCGCGCTCGCCGGCGCGGAGCAACTCCAGGCCGCCGAAGACGATGCGGCCCGAAGTGACCTGCGCCGCGGGATCAAGCAGACCGAGCAGTGCGTAGGCCGTTACCGACTTGCCCGAGCCGCTTTCGCCGACGAGGGCCACGGTCTCGCCCCGGACAACCTTAAATGCGACATTCTCGAGCGCCCGCACCGTGCCGCTGCGCGTGCGGAATTCGACCGAGAGGTTGCTCACTACGAGCAGCGGGGACGCTTCGCTCAGGTGCGCCTCCGCGGGTCGATCAGATCACGCAAGCCGTCCCCCAATAGATTGAAGCAAAAGACCGCGAGCATCAGGGCAAGCCCGGGGAACAGTGCGACCCACCACTCTCCGGAGATGATGTTGCTGGCGCCCTCCGCGACCATGATCCCCCATTCCGGCGTCGGCGGGCTGATGCCGAGGCCGATGAAAGACAGGCCGGCGGCGTTGAGGATCGCGTAACCCATCGTCAAAGACATCTGCACTGCCAATAGCGGCATCGTATTGGGGAGAATCTGCGCCAGCAGGATGCGCATCTCGCCATTGCCGCCGAGCCGGGCCGCCTCGACAAATCCGGCTTGGCGCAATACGCTGGCCTCCGCTCTGGCGACGCGCGCGTAAAGCGGCATGTTGATGATCGCGGTGGCGTAGACGATGTTGGCGACAGTGTTGCCGAGCGCCGCGACGATGCCCATCGCAAGGACGAACAACGGAAAGGCCATGATCGTGTCGGCGACGCGGCCGACGGCGCGCTCGGTCCAGCCGCCGAAATAGCCCGCCGCCAGCCCGGCGAGCGCGCCGACCGCGAATGACAGCACCACTGCTGCGAAGGCGATGCCGAGGTCGAGCCGGGTGGCGGCGATTATGCGGCTCAATATGTCGCGCCCGACGGCGTCGGTGCCGCACCAATGAGCGGCCGAGGGCGGTGCAAGGGCGTTCATCGCGTCGGTAGCGAGGGGATTGTAGGGCGTTATCCAGGGTTCAAAGAGGCCTGTCGCCACAAGCAAAACAAAAAGCACGAACGCAGCGAGGGTTACCGGGTTCTCACCCAAAACGTAGCGAAGGTGGCGCACTGTCTCGCTCATGCCGTAACCGCGGCCCGCGGATCGATGACGCCGTAAAGAATGTCGATCGCCAGGTTGAGCAGAATGTAGACGATCGCCATTGCCAGCACGAAGCCTTGCACCGGCGCGTAATCGGAGGCGATCAAAGCCTCGATTGCGTAAGAACCGATACCCGGCCAGGCGAAAACTTTCTCCACGAGCACATTGGCGCCGAGCAGAAACGAAAATACCATGCCGAGCGTCGTCAATACGGGCAGCATCGCATTGCGGAAGGCGTAGACATAGACGATACGCCGCTGCGAGAGGCCATTGGCCCGCGCTGCGCGAATGAAATCAGCGCTCAGCACCGACAGCATCGCGGCGCGCGTCATACGCGTGATCGGCGCCAAGGTGAAAATCGCCAATGTCAGGGCGGGCAATGCGATCTGACGAAGCGCCGCGAGGGCTGTCATGCCATCACCCGCCAGCACGCTGTCGACGATGTATAAGCCCGTTCGTGCAGGCGGTGGCGAGTAAATCAAGTCGAGCCGACCAAGCGGAGCCGGCGCCCAGCCGAGGAGATAATAGAATACATAAATGAGCAGCAGCCCGGTAAAGAAGGTCGGCAAACTCACCCCAGCGGTCGATACCAGACGGCAAAGGTGGTCGATCCAGGAGTTCGGCCTCCGGGCGGCAGTAATGCCGAGCGGCACGGCAACGGCAACCGAAACCGCCAGCGCGAGCAGGGTCAGCTCGATCGAGGCCGGCAATCGCATCAGCAATTCTTGGATAACCGGCTGGCCGGTAGAGAGCGAATTGCCGAGCCGGCCATGCGCCAGATCACCAATATACACCAGGAATTGCTCGGCGAGGCTACGATCGAGCCCCAAGGAATGTCGGATTTCAGCGATCGCCTTGGGGGTGGCGGCCGGTCCAGCAAAATAGACCGCGGGATCGCCAGGCAAAGCCCGCGTTAGAAGGAACGTCACAATGACGACCCCGATAACGCTGGGAACCGCCGACAGCAGGCGAGTCTGGATCAGCCGGACCATCGGATGTTCTGGAAGCGTTTGGAAGGCGCGGGTCGAGCGGGGCCGGCTCAGCTCTTCTCGAGCTGGCGGAAGTCCAGCTGGCGGTGGAACCAGTAGGTGTAGCCCTGAATGTTCTTTTGCATTCCGACGACCAGGATCTGCTGGTAGAGGGGGATGCGCGGCACGTCTTCCATCGCAATATGGATGAATTTCTTGACTTCGTCTTCGTAGGCCTCGGGGTCGGCCTCGAAACGCGCAGCATCGATCAACTTATCCATCGCCGGGTTTTGATAGGACATTGTGTCGAACAGCGCGTTCTGCCCATGATAGCCCCAGAAGAAATAATAGTCCGGGTAATTGAGCCAACCGCCAAAGCTGGCGATGTGGATCGGGCGGTTCTTTTCTAGCATGGCGTTGCGGAAATTGGCGCCCGGGATCTTCTCGATGCGGGTTTTGATCCCGAGTTCTGCAAGAGAATTTTGTAAAAGGATTGCAGTAGGCTCGGATTGCGTGGCATCGCCGAGATCGATTGAAATCGTCGTTTCGAACCCGCTCGCGAGCCCGGCCTCGGCCAGCAACGCTTTGGCCTTTTCCATGTCGTGCTTATAAGGAAAGGGCTGCGGCCAGGCGGCGGTCTTCGGCGCGTCTGCCGGGCCGCCAGACATCGGAATGCAGATGTCGTAGACGACGCTCTTGTAGATCTCCTCATACGGTACTGCCCAAGCAATTGCTTGGCGCACCCGAACGTCGTCGAACGGCTTCATCTTGGTGACGAGGCCGATATATTGCAGCGAATTCTCGACCGGCGTCCCCACGACGCGGTAGGCACCGGATTTTTTGATCTCTGCCGCATCCTTGAACGGCATGTCGATCGACAGATCCGCGTCGCCGCGCTCCATCAGCGCGCGCCGGTTCCCCGCCGCCGGCACCTCGCGCAGCACGATCCTACGGACTTTCGGCAATGGCCCGCTCTTCCATTCGTCGAAACGGACAAACGCTGTCTCCTGCCCCGGGACCCAGCGCTCGAGTTTGTAGGCGCCGCCGCCGGCGTCGTTGGTCTTCATCCACTCCATCGCCCAGGGGTCCTTGTCGGTGGCATGACTGCGGGCGAGCTTCGAATTGAAGATCGCCGGCACCACCACCGCAAGGTCGGGCAGTGTGAGCTTGTCCTTGTGCAGGAAATCGATCCGGATCGTATGCTCGTCGAGCACGACGAATTGCTCGGGTTTTTGCAGGCTGCCGGCGGCCATCTGAAATGTCGGGAAGCCACCCACCGTCACCGCCCGGTCGAGCGACCACTTGACGTCCTCCGCCGTCACCGGCGCGCCGTCGTGAAAGGCCGCGTCGCGTCGCAGTTTGAAGGTGATCGACATGCCGTCGGGCGAAAGGGCGAAGTCCTCAGCGAGCTCCGGTTCGATTTTGGTGTGATCGTAGGAGAATCCGCCGTCGGGCAATGTCTTACGGCCGAATGTCACCAGCCGGTCATAGAGGTTCCAGCAGGCAACATAGCTGCGGAAGGTGGTTCCGACACCGTGAATGTCGAGGCTGTTCGGGCCGTTCTCGACGAGGACCAAAAGAGTGTCTCGCGGCGTCTCGGACCAAGCGGCTCGAATACCGCTGCCCATCGATGCGGTGCCGGCGAGTGCTGTTGTACTCTTCAGAAACTCCCGCCGTTTCAATCGCAGCTCCGCAAATTCGCGTGATCCGTTCGGCCTTCAGGCATTATGCAACCGCCGTGCCATTTGTGCGACAGCCGGCGAGATGCTGCCGTTTAGCTCTGAGATTTGCGCGAAAAATGAACGGGCATGCGGCAAAGGTCCAAAAGATGAGCACTTGGCAGGCACCACCGCGGCTGTGTTAGAAGGAAGGCGCTTGGCGTGAAAAATGCTTCAGCAAGCTGTCGGGCAACTTCTCAACCGGGCAAATGAATTCACCAATTCTCGACGATTACGACCCGCGAGGCTTTTACTGCGAAATGGTGCGCAGCGAGGCAAGCCGCGTGATAAGGCGGCGTCTTGCAGAATTGTCCATCAGCGCCCTTAAACAACGCGCCGCCAGCGCCAATGCCGAGATGTATAACCTTGGTATTACTTTTACAGTCTATTCAGACGCCAACACGATAGACAGAATCTTGCCCTTCGACGTAATTCCGCGGATAATCTCAGGCGAGGAATGGCAGCACATCGAAAGCGGCATCGTCCAGCGGATCACGGCAATCAACCTGCTGCTGGACGACATCTACCATCAGCAGAACATTTTACGGGACCGCATCATCCCGTCCGAACTGATCCTCGGTAACCGCAACTACCGGCCGTTGATGCAGGGTATCGATCTGCCGCACAAGACCTATGTCAACATCTGCGGCACCGATATTGTGCGCGACGAGCACGGCACGTTCCTCGTACTTGAGGACAATGCACGGACGCCCTCGGGCGTAAGCTATGTCGTCGAAAACCGACACATGATGCTGCGCGCATTTCCCGACCTGCTCGACGACATCGGCTTGCGCCCGATCGAAAACTACGGAGCGAAGTTGATCTCGGCGCTATACGAAATCGCTCCTGCCGGTGTCCCAGATCCGTGCGTCGTGCTGCTCTCTCCGGGTACCTACAACTCGGCCTATTTCGAACATGTTTTCCTGGCCCGTGAGATGGGCGTGCCATTGGTTGAGGGACGGGACCTCCTCGTCCAGGATGACCGTGTCTTCATGCGCACCACCGGCGGCCTCTCGCCGGTCGACGTGATCTATAGGCGGATCGACGACGACTATCTCGATCCCGAAGCATTTCATCCGGGGAGCATGCTGGGCGTGCCGGGACTGATGCGCGCCTATCGGGCAGGCAACTTGGCGCTCGCCAACGCCGTCGGAACCGGTGTTGCCGACGACAAAGCGGTTTATGCCTACATGCCGCGCGTCATCCGCTATTACCTGATGCAGGAGCCCATTCTGCAAAGTGTCGAGACACATATCTGCCGCGAGCCGGAGGCGCTCCGCTACACCCTCGACCACCTTGCTGAGCTGGTGGTGAAGCCGGTCGGCGAAGCCGGAGGCTACGGTATCACCGTCGGCCCCAAATCGAGCCGGCAGGAGCTCGACGAGTGCCGAGCCAAGCTGCTGGCGGACCCGGCAAACTACATCAGCCAGCCCTGCATCAAGCTCTCGGTTGCGCCGACGCTGGTCGATGGCCATGTCGAACCGCGGCACGTCGATCTGCGGCCTTTTGCGGTGACCGGATCGAGCACTTGGGTATTACCCGGCGGGTTGACCCGAGTGGCGCTGCGCCGTGGCTCGTTGGTCGTCAATTCCTCGCAAGGCGGCGGCTCGAAGGATACTTGGGTCATTGCCTGACGTTTTGCTCGCCCGCTACGCGGACTGCATTTTCTGGCTGGCACGCTATATCGAGCGCGCGGAGAACCTGGCGCGCATCCTCGACGTCAATGAGACCTTCTCGCGCGACAGCCGTGGCGGCCAGAACTGGCGCTCGATCGTTCAACTGAATTCAGACGAGGAGCGGTTCCTTGAGACGCATGAGACGGCGTCCGGGCAGAGCGTCGTAAATTTCTATGTCATCGACTCTGACAACCCAACCTCGATCGTCAGCGCGATCCGCTTCGCGCGGGAGAACGCGCGCACCCTGAGGCCGTTGATCTCCACCGAGATGTGGGTTCAGCTGAACGTCTTTTACAACCGCCTCACCAGCTTGCACCCGGCGGATCTTGCCCCTGGAAATCTGGCAGGGCTGTTTGCCTCGATAAAGGAGGCTTGTCAGACCCATACCGGGATTACCGAAGGAACGTTCTTCCGCGATCAGGGATGGTATTTCTACCAGATCGGCCGCTACATCGAACGTGCAGACCAGACAACGCGTTTGCTCGATATCAAGTATCACCTTTTGCTGCCTAATATTGCGGACGTCGGTTCTCCGGTCGATGTCAGCCAATGGAATGCGCTGCTGCGGTCTGCGGCTGGCTACCATGCTTACCGGCGTCTGCACGCGGCCAGCACGACCCCGGCGCGGGTGGCGGGGTTTTTATTGCTGAACACGGCGTTTCCCCGCTCGGTCCATCATTGCGTGCGAGAGGTCGGCCGATTGTTGGCCGAGGTCAAATCACGTTATTCATTGCGCCGCGGGAACGACGCGGCCGAGGAGCTCGATCGCTTGCAGGTCTTATTCGGTACCCTCGATATTGCGACGATATTGCGCGGCGGGCTCCACGAGTTCCTCGATTCTGTGCAGGGACAGCTGATCGCGGTGACGCGTGAGATTTCGACGGCATTCTTCGGCTACGAACCCAAAGCGTCTCAGACGCAAACGGCCAGCTCGCATTAGGCAAAGCGATGCCCGTCCTTACCGTTCGGCACGTCACGACCTATCGCTACAACCAGCCTGTGGCCTTCGGTGAACACCGTATGATGTTGCGCCCGCGCGACAGCTACGATCAGAAGCTGCTTGAGGCACGCTTAACGATCACTCCAGAGCCGGTCGATATCCGATGGGTGCACGACGTCTTTGGCAACTGTGTCGCGATCGCGCGATTCACCGGGCGGGCACAGCAGCTGCGCTTCGAGAGCGTCATTCGCCTCGACCACTCGCCTTCAAACGTCCTCGATTTCCAGATCGAGGACTATGCCAAGAGATACCCGTTCACCTATGGGTCCGACGACATGCCCGATCTGCTGCGGTCGATCGAGCGGCAGTATCTCGACCCCGAGCACGAGGTCGACCGTTGGGCGGGCCAGTTTCTGCGTAAAGACGGGCGAACCGAAACGACCGAGTTGCTCGCGGCGATGACGCATGCGATCCGGGAAAGGTTCACTTATGTCGCGCGTGAGGAGAGCGGCATCCAGGATCCGGTGAGGACATTGCGGCTGAAGAGCGGCAGCTGCCGTGATTTTGCGGTGTTGATGATGGAGGCGGCGCGCTCGCTCGGCCTCGCGGCGCATTTTGTCTCCGGCTACCTCTATGTTCACGAGCGCCGGCGCAAGGAGCGTGTTGGCGGCGGCAATACCCACGCTTGGCTGAGGGTCTATCTTCCCGGGGCCGGTTGGGTCGAATTCGACCCCACCAACGGCATCGTCGGCAGCCACGACCTGATCCGCGTCGCGGTCGTGCGCGATCCGCGGCAGGCGGTACCAGTCTCCGGCACCTGGACCGGATTTCCCTCCGATGCGCTAGGCATGACTGTAGAAGTGGACGTCACTGCGCAGAGCCTCGACCAACCCACCTCACCCCCGGTCCAGCAGAAGGGTGAAGCGCTGAGTTCTGAGGAGCAGAAACGTAAAATTACAAGGTCATAGCTTAAATGTGGCTGAGCCAGTCTCCCTAATTGGGGGCTAAAGCCGCCGCAATTCATCCAGATCAATGAACACAACGATCAGCTTGCGAAGGTCGATATGATCGACCTGACGAGCGGCGAACTGAAGCCAATTGGCCAATACCCGACGGGCACGCAGCCGAAACTCGAAATATCGGAATCCGAAGAGCACTTCTTCCGCGGAGGTGAAGGGAGGCGCAAGAAATCGACTTTCATTGCGCTAAACGGAAGGCTATACCGCAACTGGGACAGCAATTTGAGTAACCTTGGCTACGCAGGCAATTTTCGCCGGGTCCCGCCGGCTTGGAACGCCTTGAGGATTGTAATGGCTTGCACGTGCTTCGCCGAAGGGCAGGTCCTGTTCAGGGAGGGCGATCCAGCTGACAGTGTCTTTCGCCTGATCAGCGGCACAGTCGCTGTAATCCGCGAACTCGATGGCGACCCCATCCTTCTCGGCACCGTTGGCGCGGGGCAGTTTATCGGCGAGATGGGCGTTGTGGAAAACCGGCCTCGCAGTGCGACCGCTCGGGCCGCCAGCGAGGTTGAGGTGGAAATCCTTACACCGGCGGAGTTCTTTGATCAAATCGCCTCCTCACCGGGAGCTGCTCGGGAATTGATTCGGCGCCTCAGTCAGCGGCTGCGCGAGGCCGACGATCGTATCGCCAACGATGAAAGGGGAAGCGGCGAAAGTCACGGGAAATGGAAATACACTGACACCCTACCGGCCAAGTTATCCGTCAGCGGCGGCTACATCGCCGCTAAAAATCCGTGGTTGCAGCGTCAGTTCCACACTCCGCTCGGGCTTGGCGATCTGCCGTTCTTGGTCGGCCGGGCGCTGGTTGCAGGGGAGGAATTGCCGCCCTTACAGCCCGACCTCGAGCTCGACGACACGGCGCCGTTCAGGCTGTCGCGCAACCATTTCATTGTCGAAGAGCGTGACGGAATTTTTCATGTGCGCGACCTCCGCAGCACGCTTGGAACGATCGTCAATGGCGAGCCCATCGGCCATCATTTCCGCTGCGATGACGCGCTGCTGCGGGCCGGAGAGAATGAAATCATTGCCGGCGGTGTCGATTCACCCTTTGTCTTTTCCATTTACATCACTTGACGGAACCGCAGCAGATAATACGAGTGATGCTAAAAACGAATATGACGTCTCCCGCAGCGCGATGCCTATGACTTCCTGGCAGCAACGACAAGGCGTTTCGAATCCGGTACGCTTCTCCAAAATAGCGGCGGCAATACAGCAATTGCTGTATGCGCCTCCGATTGGTTCTCCAACCTATACACGAAGCCAGGTGTATTGCTCGAGCAGCACGGTGCCGGATCAGCGCTGATAGCGCTGACCTCATGGACAACATGCCGACGACATCGGCGCGACGTTTGACTTTTTTGTTTAATCGCTCCATCGGTCGCCAGCGACATGGATATGAGTTTATCAACGTTAACTCTGACCGTGATCTTGGGAATCATCGCGCCTGTTGCGGCGCGCGCCGAGA
>JBARIB010000471.1:0-7950 GCA_049799535.1 Allostellaceae bacterium
AGGCGGTACACTGGTAAAGCGCCCGGGTCTTGACGAAGCTGTGATGCTCCCCGGCGCAAACCGGGCAGACAAAGCCGGATGGCCAGCGCCAGCGCATCACCACCTCGCGGCACTGATCCTCTGTTCCGTAAAGAACAGCAAACTGGGCCTCGCTGAGCCCCTTTTGAAATTGCACCTTGTTGCGCGCCATCGTTCAAATCCGCAGATACCGCCATATTGTTCCTGTTTTGTGCCACACCTTGATGGCTGAGGATAGTGCGTAATCAGGATGGCGTAACCCTTGATCACCGATGCATTCCACAACATATCGCGCTCCTTTTACGTTCACGTGTCCCGGCAACCTCGGGTACCCAAGAATGGTGTCAACCATTGGACCCGTTTTAGCCTTTGTTCGAGAGGTGCGCCTTCCAGTAGGTATCCACCTTCTGACTCTCCTGATCGAACTGGCCGGCGGTCGTGAATTGGTCATGGTTCACCTCCGGGGCGGCCTCCATGGCGCCCTTGGTGGTGTTGAGCACCATCAGGTTCACGTTCGGGGTTATCTTGAAATCCTCCCAGGGCACCGGGACGTATTTTTCATCGATCCCGAAAATCCCGCCGCGGGCGATCACCAGATAGGCTATCTTACCTGTCTGCGGATTCATCACGAGGTCATCGACGCTGCCGAGAGCCTCGTTCTGCGGGTTGCGCACCTCGGTGCCGAGCAACTGGTCGGATCGGAACGATGTATTCTTACTCGTAACCGGCTGCGCGGCGGCGATCTGCTGCTGCCGCCAGCCCGGCACGTCCGCGGTCGGCACTCCGCCGCTGTGCATGGCAGCCACGTAGAGCTTGTAGCTGTCGCGGGTCGTGGCGAGCACGTCCTCGCACGCCTGCTGTTTGCCGTCTCGGGCGAGAATGTTGGCGGCGGCAATCAGGGTCCGGACCTCGTAGCCCGGCCGCGCGTCCTGGTAGCCGGCCGTGCCCTTTGCCGGGTTGCCGCCCTCCACAGCGTCGGGGAAGCGGCCCCCGTAGCCGCCCATCATCGGATAGCCGTACGAGTAGCCGGATCCGCTCAGCCAGTAGCCGTCCTTCTGCATCTGACTGTCGAAGGCGCGCAGATCGCTCAGACACTTCTCCGCGGGCTTGATGGCAGAGAGCTTCTGCCCGCTGGCAGAGAGGTGCTTCACCGGACCGGTCGCCGGCGGCTCGGCCGCGAGCAGCGGGCCGGCCAGACCAAGACACAAGCATGCCGCCACCGCGTCGGCGAGAGTCGAGCGTTTCATATGTCTGCCTCCTTGTTGGCGTTTCGACCCGACGGCATCGTGGGTTGCCGTTGCATGACCGATCGGTTTGATAATGGTTATCGCCGGGTCGCATTGGCAGACTCGGAAACTACTCAGTTTCCCACCGGGCTAGTCCGACCTGCCGCGGATCGAACCGTGCCGCCAGCACGCCTCCGCGCTTCTATCGATTTCCCAACGGCCCGTATGGGCGGGACCACAAGTATCGGGCGCCTCACGAAGCCATGGGCATGGCAAAGACCGACGAATTGCAATTTGGAACCCAGTCCCGATCGCTCCAAGGCGCCCGGATCGACGCCCAATGCGTAAGACGATTGGGACGCCGTTGGGAGATGGCGCTTGCCAGCGCTTCCTCGTCGCCGTTCGTCCCGGCATTACATTCGCCGCGGCGCGCCGCCCGGTTGCTGCCGGCTCGGGTAATGGCTGCCAGCACGTGTCCCGTCCCTGTCTTGCCAAGGGCGAACGAGGGCTAGCGTGTGCTGCGCGATCATCAGTTCCTCATTGGTAGGGATGACCCAGACGGACACCGCGCTGTCCGCAGCGGAAATGCGCGGTCCGTTGGAAGCGTTCGCCTGCTCGTCCAGCTTCACGCCGAGCCACGCCAGCTTGCGGCACAGCGCCGCGCGGACCGGGACGGAGTGCTCGCCGATGCCGGCGGTGAACACGAAGGCATCCAGCCCGCCGAGCACGGCCGCATAGGCGCCGGCGTACTTCGTCATCGCGTAGACGAAATACTCTACCGCCGCAGCCGCGCGCGGATCCGCGCTCTCCTGCAATACGCGCATATCATCGCTGATGCCGGACAGACCGAGCAGGCCGGCGCGTTCGTACAGCATCTTCTCCAGCGACGCGTCGTCGAAGAGCTTGCAGCGCAGCAGGTAGAACAGCGCGGCGGGCGGCACGTCGCCCGAGCGCCTTGCCATCGGCAGGCCGGATATCGCGCCGAATCCCATCGTGGTCTCGACGCTGCGCCCATCCAGCATGGCGCACATGCTGCTGCCGCCGCCTAAATGTGCTGCAATCACTCGCCGCGCGTCGGGGGCGAATTTTGGCACCTGCCGGCTGATGTAGTCGTAGGAGATGCCGTGGTAGCCCCAGTGGCGCACTCCGGCATCGCGCACGTCCTTAGGCAGTGCGTAGATCTGCGCCACCTCCGGCATCGTTCGATGGAACGAGGTGTCGAAGCAGGCGACCTGCGGCAGGCCCGGGAATGCCTCGGCGAGCGCCCGTGCGCCGCGCACGTTGAAGGTCTGGTGCGACGGCTCCATCGCCGCCAGCGAATCGAGGTAGTCCAGCACGTCGCCCTCGATCCGGACCGGCGCCTTGAAGCGAGTGCCGCCGAGCACCACACGATGGCCGGCTGCCACCACCTTCATGTCGACGTTGGCTTCCAGCCAGGTGATGACGAAGTGCAGCGCTGTCTTGTGGTCGATTGCCTGGCCGTCGCCCCATTCATGCGCGTCCCATGGCTTGCCGGCCGGGTTCTTCGCGACAAAATGCGGGTCGTCCTGCATGCCGTCAATCTGGCCGCGGCAGAGCAGGGGTAGCGACCCGGCCGCGTCCACCGCATAGGCGCCGAACTTCAGGCTGGTGGAGCCCGCATTGATCACGACGATGGCATCGCTCATGGCCGATCACTCCGCGGTCTCAGGCAGCAGGATGGCGGGATCGTGCGCCAACGCGTTCGCGTACAATACGGCGGCAGCGGCCGAGAAAAGGCGCGCGGCGGCGGTGTCAGCACGGCTGGTCAGGATCACTGGCACCCGTGCACCGACCACCAGGCCCGCGGTCTGCGCGTCGGCCATGAAGGCGAGGTTCTTGTAGACCATGTTGCCGGACTCGATGTTCGGCGCGATCAGCACATCGGCGAGACCAGCGACCGGCGATGAGATGCGCTTGATCCGTGCCGCCTCGATATCCACCGCGGCATCGAGGTCGAGCGGCCCGTCGACGATGCCGCCGACAATCTGGCGACGATCCGCCATCTTCGCCAGAATCGCCCCGTCCAGTGTGGCTGGCATTTTGGTCCGCACCATTTCCACCGCCGCCAGTACGGCTACTTTCGGCACGTCGATGCCGAGTGCGCGTGCGAAGCCGATCGCGTTCTGGCAAATGTCGCGCTTCTGGTCGGTGTCCGGTGCGATGTTCAAGGCGACGTCGCTGAGGACGAAGCGGCGCGCATAGGTCGGCGCCGACATCATCGCGCAGTGGCTGATCAATCGTCCAGTGCGCAGTTTAGCTTCCTTCTGCATGACCGCGTGCAAGAGCACGTCGGTGTGCAGGCTGCCCTTCATCAGGGCCGCGACCTCACGGCCGCCGGCGGCCGTGGCAGCCTTCAGCGCCGAGTCCTCCGGGCCGTTCGTGGCCACGATCCGGCACTTGGCGATGTCCAGGCGCGCATGATCCGCAATCTGCCGGATCTCGGCCTCGGGGCCGAAAAGAACGGGCAGAATCAGCCCGGCCGCGGCGGCCTCCACCGCGCCGGCCAGCGCATCGGCGCTGCACGGGTGCACCACGCCGGTGAGCATCGGATTGAGACCCCGACAGCGCTCGACGAGCCCCTCGAGCCGATGCTCCGCCACCTGGCGTTGCTGTCGCTTCGTCGGTGCCAGAACCTCCAGGATCGCGGTCGCGACAACCTGACCCGCCGGGTCTGTGCATTGACCGTCCAGCACGACGATCCCCTGATCCGGTCGCTTCTTCCGCACGACGAGCCGCGCCGTCATCACTGCGGCGATCGGCAGCGCACCCTTGATCTGCACCGACGTCGCGCGGATCGAGCTTCCCGGTCCTGGGAGGGCTGAACCGACCAGGGCGGTCAGGATGGCCGTGACGATGCCGGCCGCCCCCTGGCTCTCGCCGGGGCCGGCGAGCATGTCCACATCGCCGAAGGCAGCGGCCCACGCTCGCAGGTCGCCAGCCTGCAACGTGCGCTGGATCGAGGCGGCGTCACCGGGAACGATCTCATCGAACGTCTTGTTCACTATGGTCTGCATTGAGGCAGCTCCGTGGGGTCGGGCTCGTGCGGCGGTGGTCTACTTGCCGACGGTTGCCGGGAACAGCGGCGCGCTTGCCAACCATACAGCGCTGAACAAGCGTGCCGTCACCAAACAGGTTCCACTCAGTGCGACACCCTGGAGGGGCGTGCGGTCGTCCTGGCGACGGAGGCTCGGCCGGACGTCGCAGGAGCCACCGGTTTCTCAATCGGCACCGCCAGCACCTGCGACAGCCGGGCCAAACGGTCGCGCTCCGCGGCGAGCGGAGGATCGCCCGCGCCAACGATCGCCTGCACCTGCTTCAGCAGCTCCATCCGCGCGCCTGCCTGCGGCACCAGTGACGCAAGCGCCTCCACCGCGCGCTCGAGCTCGAGCTGCAGCACGAAGAACTGGTCCCGCACCAGCGCCTTGAACTCGGCGAGCGACAGGTGCATGAGCTGCTGGCGCGCGACGTTCAACGCGAGCGCACAGCGCTGGTCGAGCATGCGCTCCGCGGCGATGACGTACAGCACCGCCCGCGTCAGCGCTTCATCGAACCCGCCGGTCAGCAGCTTCGCCGCGTAGGCGTCCGCCCGGGCTTGTCGTGCCGCGAGTTTTTCGGGCGAAGTGGCAGGGAATGGTCGCACCTCACTGGCGTCGTTGAGGCCGAGGAGCGCCTGCACGAATCGCGAGCCGTAGAAACCGAAGAACATTTGCTCTTCCAATTGGTCACGCGCCACGCGATACGAATCCAGGGCGGCAATGATCTGGTCGGAGACCTGCGTCTGCAGCGCGAGGAACGGATTATCGGCCGCAGCCGGCTTACGGGCTGCGGTCACCATGGCGGCCAGCTTCTGTACGCCTTTCATCCAGGGGTTGCTGTCGGCGAAGATCGTGTAGCTCAGCCTGAGCGGGTTCAGGGCTTGGGCCAGGTCCGCTGCCGGCTGGTTGGCGAGCGCGCGCACCCAGGGTTGCATCAAAGTACGGTAGATCGAGAGGTTCAGTTCCGACAGCCGGGCCACGGCCGCGAAGGCCCGGTCGTCCGCGGGGCTGTTGCGCCCGAGCGCGCGAATGTCGTCGAGCGAGCGGGCCTCGAAGCGGGCGATCCAGTCGCCGGTAACGAAACCGCCCGCGGGCACGTCGGACGGCCGGGGCGAAATGACCATTTCATAGAGACCGGGCGGCAGGCAGTCGATAACGTCCATCAGCTGCACGAACTCCTCGTCTTCCTTCGCGCCCACCTTGGCGGAGACGAAAAGGGCGAGATGCCCGATCTTGTGGTTCAGGCAGTACACGATCGTGCGGCCGGTGGCCCGGATGTCGTCGACGTCCCGATACAGATCGAGGATCCAGCCAAGGGTCTGCGGCGGCGGACTGATATTGTCGCCCGACGAGGTGAACACGATGATCGGCGAGGTAATGTTGCGGACATCGAAGGTCGTGCCATCATGCGACTGCAGTTGGTTGCGAGTCAGCTTGTCACCCACGAAGAGGTTGTCTACCAGGAACTGCAGCTCGTCGCCGTTCAGCTGGATGAAGTCGCCCCACCACTTCTCGAATTTGAGGAAGCGCTCCGCCCCGGTGTCGATGTTGGCATAGACCTCGTACTGCTTGCCCCACAGCCAATTTGCCGGGTTCAAACTATCGAAGTTCAGGATCAACCAGGTCCCGTCGAACTTCCCGTTCCCGAGGTCGCTGGTCATTGCGGTAAGCCAGCTGCCGCCGAGGAGGCCGCCGGAATAGCGCATCGGGTTCTTCCCGTGCACGCCCTGCCAGTATGACATCGGCGCGCCGGCGACCAGGCATGGCCCGAACAAGTCGGGCCGCAGCATGGCCACCATTAGCGTCTGATAGCCCGCCTGGCAGTTGCCGATGGCAAACGGGCGCGGCGCGTCCTGATGGAGCTCGACCACCCGCTCGAAGAATTTCACTTGTCCCTCGACCACGTCGAGGAATTGCTGGCCGGGCGCAGGCGTCGCCCCAAAGCCGATGAAGTAGACCGGATGGCCCGCATTCAGGGCATCGCCTATCTCGCTCTCCGCCTTGAAGCCACCGATGCCCGGCCCCTGGCCGGCTCTCGGGTCCACCACCACGACCGGCCGCTTGCGCGGGTCGATCGCGACCCCTGGTGGCGGCACGATGCGCGAGAGCGCGTAGTTGATGGGCCGGGGCAGCGCCCGGCCGTCCATCAGCACATCATGGCCGAAGCTCAGCACGGTCGCCATCGGCCGTGATGTGATCTCGATCTCCTCGTTGCCACGCTGACGCAGCAGCTCGAGGAAAAGAACGCTGCGCTGGAGCGCATCGACCATGTATTCCGGCCAGGTCGTCACAAAGTTGCTTGAAGACGCTACAGAGCGGTTCGGTACCACGGACAAAGCAGGATCGAACGGGTTCATTGCCGATGTCGGCTTTGATATTAGCTCAACTGCCATCTTGCTCTCCGAAGGGGCGCTTTGTTCCCCACGACTGCATAGGCGGCAAGCCCGGTGGCGGCGATGCTGGCGGGCCAATTCGCCTCGGTCTTGTCAATGATCAACCCGTTGGCGGGGTTCGCCTCGTGCACGAAATAGTCGAAGGTATCGCGCTGCAGCGTCTCCAGCTCCGCTTGGCTGATCGGCTGTCTGGTGCTCATGACCTCAACCGTGATCGGTGGGAGCGAGACGATCAGTCAGAGCCAAGACACGTCGCGGTTAGATTCGACGGCGTGGTCCTTCATTTGCGAAAGAGTGGCTTCCGTCCCGGCGTCGCGCGCTCATCCGGCTGAGCCGGTGCACTCACTTGGCTCTGCTGTGTTTGCTGACCCGCCTGCTCTGACTTTGTCTGCTCGCGTCGGTCGTCCACATTCGACAGCGTCTGGTCGTCGGTCATGGTATCTCCTGTAGCCCCAGGCCACTTGATCGTCACTGGCGAGACCGGCAGTAGCTCAGGGCAATATTTGCTGCCAACTCACTATGGGCCTCGAGGATGAGGCGTCGGGACGAGCTAAGGAAGGACAACGCACGGTCAGGACCGATCGCTCGGCCGGATGTCGCCATAGTAGTCGTGGTAATGGTTTTCATAGGCCCAATCGACCGTTTTGGACGCGTCGTACGCAGGGCTGTCCTTGACCTTCTGACGATCGACATCGAGGTTCACCAGCCGATCCGTCCAATCGATCTCTCCTGCCAACCGGGGCGAGATAAGAACCTTCATCCCGAACCACCAGTTCGACGTATCGACGACAAGGAAATGGATGCTCCAATCGGCATCCTCCACGAGGAAGTCCTCGACGTGACCGGTCTCGCCGTCGCTGGCATGGATATGATACCCGGTGACCGCGGCGATGCTGCGGAGATGCACATCGTCGTGGCTTCGCCGAGCATCGGCAATCTCCTCCTCGCGCCGCCTGGATCGTGACGCCACCATGGCGCCGGGCATATAGCCGTAGCCGCCCATATAAAATCCGGTACCCCAATACGGACTCCAGCCGTAGTAATCGTAAACGCTGGTCTCCATCTGCCGCGACACCGGCCGCTGGGTGTCGATATCCGGGCTGTCCTTGACCTGCTGCATGGTCAATTTGACCGAGAATTCGTGTTCTTTTGCATCGAGCTGCCCCAAGACGGAAGGGGGCAGAAGGACTTTGCGGCCGGAGAGCCAGTTGCCGGTATCGACGACCAGCCAACGAATCAGCCAGCTGGCGTCGTCAA
>JBARIB010000472.1:0-3447 GCA_049799535.1 Allostellaceae bacterium
GGGTTTGCGGTGGATTTAGCTGAGCTTAGGGTCTGGCGGCGGGCGGAGCGGCAGCGCCTATTGGCGCTGCGGACGCGGATTCCGCCGAACGAGCGGCGGGAATGGGGACGAGAGATCGAAGCGCGGCTACGCTCTCTTCTGCAAGATCGGCAGGGAATTACGCTTGGCGTTTACTGGCCGTTTCAGGCGGAGTTCGATCCGCGTCCGCTGATCGATTGGATGCTTGCCCAAGGCTCCAGGGTTGCATTGCCGGCCGTTGTCGATAAGCAGGGCCCGCTCGAATACCGCGCCTGGCGACCGGGCGAGCCGCTGATGGATGGCGTGTGGAATATCCCGGTCCCCCAGGAGCGCGACATCTTGATCCCGCAAGCCGTACTCGCACCTCTCGTCGGCTTCGACCGGGAGTGCTATCGCCTGGGCTATGGCGGCGGCTATTTCGATCGCACCTTGGCGGCACTCTCGCCGCGGCCGCTGGCGATCGGCGTCGGTTTCGAGATGTCGCAGATCCAAACGATCTATCCGCAGCTCTTCGATGTCCCGATGGACGTCGTCGTGACCGAAAAGGAAATCCGCCACCACTGAGAGCTTTCGCGCCGCAGGCGTTTGCCCTGCGTATTAAGTCGGTGGAAGGCGTCATAACCTTGGCTCAGGAGGGACGGTTCGAGCTGGTCACGGACAGCGGGCGGGTCATGCACTGGCGAGGATCCCACCCGGGAAGCCGCACAAGTTGCAATGTCGCGGCAATTGCACCCGCGACTGGAAGAAGCCGACACGATTGGCTCCAGCATGTGTCCTTATTGTGCCGTCGGCTGGACGCACCATACGACCGGGGTTCAGATGATCCGTGCAGCCGCCATCATTCAGGGCCTGCGCGGCAATGTCGGGCGACCGGGCGGCGGTATTCTGGCATTGCGCGGGCACGTCAGTATACAGGGGACGTCGTACAACATGCTGCCGACTTACCTGCCGCAGCCGAATGCTTCAAGCCGCAGCAAACCCTGAAGGAATATCTCGAGCACGAGCGCACGCCGAGGGTTGGGGGCACAATTTTTCAAAATACGCCGTCAGCCTCCTGAAGGCTTGGTACGGCAGCGCTGCGCGTACTGACAACGATTTTGGTTTTGCTTGGTTGGCGCGGCCAGCGGCGAACTCGGCTCGCTCTTTGATTCCGCCAATAGCCGGTGGACCCGCCACCTCAGTCGGTTTGGCGGCGGTGAACCTACCAGCGCGCGTTGCGCGAGTGGTATTGGTCTCTTGCCCTTTCCGACGTGCGTTCGGCGGCCGCGTTCAATCGGTCTAGGACGATCGTCGTGCGCGCTGCGACTCGCATCAGATCGGATGCGGCCTTTCGCAGCTGCTGCCGAACATCCGGCGAACCCTCGGCGAGAGCCGCGTTGAAGCTCGAGCGAAACGCCGCGATAGCAGCTTCCGCGCGGACGTGCAGCTCATTGTCCAAACCTGCGGCCAATGCGGAGGCTCGGGCCGTATCCCCGGTGGTGACAGGCGATTGCTGTTGCGCAATGGCCGGCTGAACTCGATCGTTGCTCATCGGCCGCGCTGGCGCGACCTCTCTGTAGTCGCGCGGCCGCATCTCCGGCGCCCCTGTCAGCGATGGCCTAGTTTCGCCCGCCAGCGATCGCCCGTTGGCGTACACTTGCCCGGGCTGCTGGAGCGGCCCCCGCCTTTCCTCTGTACCCGGCGCTTGAACAGCCTCCCCCAGAGCCGACCGTAGCTCCTGCGGGTTTGCCGTCGACGACTGATCGATGTCTCTGGCGCTACGCTGCTTGTTCCGTTTCAGAATGTAGTGGATTGCGGGCGGAGTGCAGCCGTAAGTCTGAGCAATTCTGCTGATCGACTCGCCTTGCTGATAGCGTGCCGCAATGGCGCTCCATTCGCCTTGCGGAATTTTCGACATGTCTACTCCTGGCTCGTTTGTCAGGGCCTCTCCGTGCATCTTTCCAGGGCCGAATAGCCGCCGAAAGGCGTCGCCGGAATTCGGACGACCCACCCCAAACCGCCGCCGGGAATCTCATCGGCGAACCGAAAGCTGCTTTACGCAAAATGGTCACAATCTTAACCTTGTCAAGATACAGAAAGATTATGGGAAATTCCACCCGCTGGTTCATTTTTTAATGGCTCGTTAAGTAGTCACAGGCCGCGATGGGATATCGTATAACGTCTGAGGCTGCTGGATCCGCCATCGGCGCTGCGAGACCCGCGATTGATCGGAAATAGCACCGTCACTTAAGTAACTGTTAGATGATGGAGGGCATCTTGGGTGACGCGACGGCCGGCAGGGCCCTCCATTGAAAAGAGCCGTCGCTGCGTTGAGGGTCTAAGCGATGTTCGCTCCAACGCTGTTGCGATCGTACTCGATCGGGTCTGCAGCCGTATTGCTCGTAGTTGCAACGGCGTCAACGAGCTGTGTTCCGGCGGATCAGACTTCTTTGCCGGGCAGCGTAGGCGCGCCAATTCCCAGTTTTGCACCGCTGGTAGAGCGGATACGGCCGGCGGTCGTCAATGTTTCCGCCCTACAAAGGGTCAGCAAAACGGCAACCGATATTGACGAGCCCCGTGGCCGAAGCCGCCGCCCAGGCCCCAAGGTGACAAGCATGGCATTGGGCTCCGGGTTCGTTATCGACCCGAGCGGGTATGTCGTCACCGATGATCATGTCATCGAAGATGCCGAAAAGGTCACCATTGTTGTTCAGGATGAGATGGAATACCCAGCTCGGGTCGTGGGGCGTGATCCGCTGAGCGACCTCGCCTTGCTCAAAATCGAGCCGGGGCACCCGCTGTCGTATGCCCAATGGGGCGACAGCGACGCCGCGCGGGTTGGCGACTGGGTGCTCGCCATCGGCAATCCCTATGGTCTCGAGAACACGGTCAGCAGCGGCATCATCTCGGGGCGCGGCCGCAATATCGGCGACAGCCTTTACGATGATTTTCTACAGATAGACGCCGCTATGAATCGTGGGAATTCCGGCGGCCCGACTTTCGACCTGCATGGCAACGTCATCGGAATCAATACCGCGATCTACTCGCCAAATGGCGGTTCCGTCGGTATCGGCTTTGCGATACCGGCGAATCGCGCCAAGCCGGTTTTAGAGGAGTTGAAGGCGTACGGAAAGGTGGCCCGAGGCTGGCTCGGCATAGAGATCCAGCCGGTGACGCCGGAGATCGCCCGAATCCTGGGCTTAGCAAATGCCGGCGGAGCGCTGGTTGTAAGGGTAGCGGCCGGCAGCCCCGCCGCCACAGCGGGGTTCGAGCCGGGCGACGTGATTTTATCGGTCAATCAGCGGGACGTCAGGCGCATGCGCGACCTACCGCTCGTTATCGCCGAGTTGCCGATTGGCGAGCCGGCGGTAGTGATCGTGCGGCGGGGGAACTCCACGCTGAGCCTGCGGCCGGTTATCGGCCAAACGCCGACGAAACCCGAATTAGCGG
>JBARIB010000473.1:0-3423 GCA_049799535.1 Allostellaceae bacterium
AGAGGCACCGCATGACCTCGCCGGCCAATTGCAGGCCGCGCGAGCGCTCGTTGGCGGTCTGGGCGCCGACCACCGGTAGGAGACGCGCGCGGCATAATGGTCCTGCATATTCTTGCCGACGCCGCGCAACTCGTGCACGACCGGCACGCCGATGCGGTCGAGATGGATCGCCCGCCCAGTCAATCGGGCCCGGACTCTCCTCAAGGCGCACCAACCGATGAGAGCCGCCGCTCAATAAGCCGGGTCCCGGTGACGGTCCGTAGACGCAGTGTGGAACGGGCGCAAGGCGCTGCGCTGCTCTGGCCAACTGTTGCTTTTCCACTCGATAGGTCGTATGGGTTGTATTATATTTATCTAAGATTGCAGGAGCGACTATGCTCACCCGACGCCAGGTCCTTTGCGGAGCGGCGGCGCTTGCCGGGCTTGCCGGCAGCGCGCAGGCGCAGACAGACAGCCCCGACGTAGGAGCGACGTTCCCAGACCTGCGTTTCGTGAATCCGGCGCGGCAGTGGTCGAGCATCGGGCAACTGCCGGCCCAGCCGCAGGTGGTCTACTTGTGGGCCTCTTGGTGCCCGATCTGCGAGGGCGATCTGCCGAACATCGCGGCGGTCCGTGCTCGGCTTGGCGGCGTCAGCAACAGGGTCGGCTTCCTATTGCTCAATTTCCTGGAGCCATTCGCTACCGGACAGGCCTGGGCAACCAGCCACGGCATAAAGCTTCCGTTCTCCGAATCAGACTCGACGAACCGGAGCACGCCGACGATTTCGGTAAGCAATGGCGGCAAAGCCACTTTTTCGCTGCATACCCCGCAGCTTTACATCGTCGATGCCCGGCGTGTCGTCCGCTGGAGGAACCGCGGCGGAGCCAATCGTCAAGAGATGCTATACGACACGCTGATGGGTATGACGATCTAAATAATGACCACAATGCGCTGTGAACAGCTGTGTCTTGCTGGTCCTGGATTAAGGGGTCAGCTGGCGTAGGGCGGGTGCAACCCGCCACCCTCGGCCCCGCACCGTCTGCGGCGGGTTACGCTGCGCTAACCCGCCCTACGCTTACTGCTCGTGCTGAGTCGCCGCTGCGAACCATTGCCGGAAGTATATATCGGTCAGGATCGCCGGATCGGCCTTCGCGCGGTCAACAAACCATCCAGTCAGCCCATCCCACTCGGCGATCTTGCCGGGCGGGCGGAGCGACCAGCCGAGTTCGTCCAGGGTGAACGCAGATTTGGCTGCGTTCCGCACCATTGAGGTTGTAATCCAATTACTCGCGTCATCGGCCCCGCCACGTGCGACTGGGACGAAGTGATCAATGGTGGGGAACATTTCCCAAAACGCGAAATGGCAGATATCGAGTCGGCCGTTCCTATGGAACGGGAATGACTCCGGGAGCAGCTTGGAAATTAGCCGCAACGTGGCCGGAAAGACCAGCCGGGTGCCGGAGTAGCGGTCAACGAACCCGTCTCTTGTGAACACGGCGATCATTTGACGGAAAGTATAGCGGCGACCGACATTCGCCAGCGGGACGAAAGGGTATCGATCCCGGAGAATGTCGGCCGCGACCGCGAGCTGGTCGTCCGTCAGGGCGACGCAGACATCGGAGAGAACAGCAGATTTGTCGTCCCTCATCCCCGCTCAATCGCCTCCAAGTTCTGTTTCCGATTCAACTTTGGAGAGCATTGCTCGAAAAGCATCCGGGAGAGCTCTGCATCTGCTGGGGCGGGCCTGGACCAGGTCTGCCGCTCGGGCGAAACTCCGTCCGCCTTCGTTAGGCCGCGAGTCTTTGCCCTGCGGCGCCCTTGATCATCGCGGCGCCCTTCTCGGCGATCATGATCGTCGGCGCGTTCGTGTTGGTCGAGGTGACCGCCGGCATCACCGAGGCGTCGATGACGCGCAGACCGTCGAGCCCGTGCACGCGCAATTCGCTGTCGACGACCGCCATCGCGTGACTTCCCATCAGGCAGGTGCAGCTCTGGCGTGATAGCAGGTGCCGCCGTTGCGCCGCGCGTAGTCGAGCAATTCGTCGTCGGTCTGGACATGGAGGCCGGGCAGGCTCTCTTCCCGGACGAACTTCTGCAGCGCGGGCGCCGCGAAAATCCGCCGCGCCAGCCGCAAACCGCCAATGATGGCGTGCCGGTCGGCTTCCTCCGACAGGTAGCGCGGATTGATCGCCGGCGCCTCGCCCGGCCGGTTCGACTTGGCCTCGACATAGCCGCGCGACAGGGGCCGCATCTGCCGGGCCCCGGCGCTGAGGCCCGGCGTCTCCTCGAGCTCGCCGATCTGGCCTCCCTTGAAGCTGCCGGGAGCGAACGTGCATTGCATGTCGGGCGTCGCCGACTCCTCCAGCACCTTGGCCGATGCGGCGACGATCGACGGGCTGTAGGTCAGCATCCCCTTGCCGGTGATCAGCCAGCGCATGACCTCGCCGGCGAGCGGCAGGCCGCGCTGCCGCTCGTTGGCGGTCTGGGCGCCGACGACCGGATAGGAGACGCGCGCGACATAGTGGTCCTGCATGTTCTTGCCGACCCCGCGCAGGTCGTGCACGACCGGCACCCCGATCCGCCCGAGATGCTCGGGATCGCCGACGCCGGACAATTGCAGGATGTGCGGCGATCCGATCGCATCGGCCGACAGGATCACCTCGCGCTCCGCATCGGCCCGCCCGACGGCGCCAATTGCCGTTCTACGTAAACGTATTGTATAATATTTTAATCGGCACCACAGCCGATCAGCGGGAGTAATCAGTGTGCGCCAACCCTACGGGAGGTTAGTTGTGCAGGGTCCAAGAAAGCCGCAAGGGCAGAGCGGTGCGATACGCTTCACGGCACAGGGCCCGGAATGGAAGCGCACACAGTTCGAGCAGGACAAGCCAGCGCGCGAGCTCCAGATCAGCGAAATGTTCGTCCGCGCGACCGAACGCTTCATCATGCGCGAGAGCGAGCCGAAATACCGCCCGTTCGTGAACCTCACTCAGAATGAAGAAGATGATCTCGACTTCACCGTGGACACAGCCCAGGGCCGGAAGAAGCTTGAATTGGTCGAATTCGCTCCGTTGAGCAAGTATGGCCACAAGTTCGAGAACGCACCGAGGACCATCCTCTCAGGCGACAAGGCCAAGATTGCGGTCGAGGAAATTCGCCGGAAGTCAGAGCATCAAGGTGGCAGTGAGCGCATGTTACTGCTTTACAGCACAGAGCATGCCTTCAAGCTCGACCCAGGGGCCGTTGAGTTGATGCGGCGTGCTTTCATGGCCGATCCTCCCCAGTTCGAGCGGATCTATTACGTCTCGCCGCATGACGAGACGGACGGGACGGCTTGGGAAATCTACCCCGGAGCGGAGGCGCCGATGTTTGCAGAGCTTTCGGACCAGCAACTTGGCTACGGAAACCAGGATTTTCCTCATCCTGCGGAGATGATTCCCCCG
>JBARIB010000474.1:0-6856 GCA_049799535.1 Allostellaceae bacterium
GGTTTCGGGTAATCCCGGTCAGCGGACTGTCGCCCAACGCCTTCCAGCCGAATTCCGGCGTCGTCGTCTTGCCGAGAATGGCGGCGCCGGCTTCGCGCAGCCGCGCGACCGCTGGCGCATCCTCCGACCAGTCCTGGTGCGGATCGACGAGCCGCGACCCACGCAAGGTCGGAAACCCGCGCATCAGAATGAGATCCTTGATCGTCACCGGCACCCCGTCGAGGAGACAGGTTTCCTCTCCCCGCAGCCAGCGCGCTTCCGACGCGCGCGCCGCAGCCAAGGCGCCGTCGCGATCGACGATGCAGAAGGCGTTGATCTTGGGTTGCAGCGCCTCGATGCGATCGAGCAGCGCCAGCGTCACTTCGACCGGCGACAGTGCCTTCTTGCGGTAGGAATCAAGCAGCGTGCTCGCTGAGGCATAAGCAATATCGTCTATAAGAGCCATCGCTGCTCCTCCACTCCTTGCGGCGTTTCCCGGACCCGGACGAAGGGAAGGTTATGGTCCAGCTTTTGCAGTGTGAACGGTGATGTAGATCGCGTAAGGTTGCCTGCCCAAAGAATAGTCGAACAGGGGAAGCAATGGCCTGTTTTGTCCGAAAGCTTCGAACGGCGGCCCCCATCTTGGCGCTCGCGCTGTCTTTGGTATCGGTGCCGGCATGGCCGCAATCCGCACCTAAGACGTTGCGGTTTATCCCTCAGGCTGATCTCAGGAGCATCGATCCGATCTGGACGACGGCCTATGTCACCCGCAATTTCGGCTATCTCGTCTTCGACACGCTGTTCGCGCTCGACAAAGACTTCAAGCCGCAGCCGCAAATGGTCGACCGCTGGACGGTCAGCGACGACAAGCTGACCTATCGCTTCACGCTGCGCGACGGTTTGAAATGGCATGATGGTCAACCGGTCCGCGCCGCCGATTGCATCGCCTCCATCGAACGCTGGGGCAAAAGGGATACGCTCGGCCAGAAGCTGATGGAGGCGGTCGGGGAAATGCAGGCCGTCGACGACAAGATCTTTGCGATCAAGCTCAAGTCTCCGTTCCCGCAGATCTTTGACGCACTCGGCAAATTGTCGAGCAATGTGCCCTTTATGATGCCGGAGCGGCTGGCTAAGACCGACGCCTATCAGCAGATCCCGGAGGCGATCGGCTCGGGCCCATTCAAATTCGTCAAGGAGGAATGGGAACCCGGCCACAAGGCGGTCTTTGTCAAGAACACCGATTACGTGCCGCGAGAGGAGGCGCCGAGTTTCGCCGCCGGCGGCAAGGTCGCAAAGGTCGACCGCGTCGAATGGCTATACATTCCCGACACCGCGACGGCGGCGGCGGCGCTCAATGCCGGCGAAGCCGACTGGTATGAGCAGCCGCCGGCCGACCTCGTCCCGGTCTTTGCCGCAAATAAGGACATCGTAGTCACTACAGTCGATCCGCTCGGCAATCACGGTATCCTGCGCTTCAACCACATTCAGCCCCCGTTCAATAACCTGAAATTGCGCGAAGCGGTGCTGAACCTCGTGGATCAGAAAGACTACATGGGCGCCGCTGCGGGTGATCCGAAATACTGGAAGACCTGTGCAGCGTTGTTCGGCTGCGGCACCCCGTTCGAAACCAATGCCGGCGCCGACGCGCTGCTGAAAGGGCCGAACCCCGCCAAGGCAAAGCAGCTGATCCAAGAGTCGGGCTACAAGGGCGAGAAGATCGTGCTGCTGTCGGCGACCGATCAGCCGATCGTGCAAGGCCAGGCACTGGTGACATTGGACGCGCTGCGCAAGGCGGGGCTCAACGTCGAACTGCAGGCCAGCGACTGGGGCACTCTGATTACCCGCCGCACTTCGAAGGAGCCGGTCGAAAAAAACGGTTGGAGCATATTCCACACCTGGACGTCGGCCCCGGACTTCTTTTCGCCGGCGGTCAATATCCTGGTCCGCGGCAGCGGTGAGAAGGCGTGGTTCGGCTGGCCGACCGATCCGAAGATCGAAGAGCTGATCGACGCCTGGTTCAAGGCGCCCGACCTCGCGGCCGAGAAGAAGCTCGCCGCCGACATTCAGGTTGAAGCTTACACGAACAATGTTCCCTATGTGCCGACCGGCCAGTTTGTCGTACCCACAGCCTACCGCAAGAACCTACAAGGAATCATCGTCGCGCCGGTCGTTTTCCTTTGGAATGTCGAGAAGAAATGATGGGGCGTCTGCTATCGTCATCCCCGCGAAGGCGGGGGTCCAGGGGCTCCACCGCAGGAGTTTGCCGCCCTGGATTCCTGCTTTCGCGGGAATGACGAGTGGGGTTGTAGGGCGTGTTTGCTTATGTCGTCCGGCGCATTCTTGCGACCATCCCGGTGATGTTGGTGGTCGCGGTGTTTGTGTTCTCACTCCTCCATTTGAGCCCCGGCGACCCGGCCGCCATTATCGCCGGCGACACTGCGACCGCTGACGACATCGCCCGCATCCGCCAGAAGCTGGGGCTCGATCAGCCGCTTTTCATCCAATTCGGGACCTGGGTCTGGGGTCTGCTGCACGGCGATCTCGGCATCTCGATCTTCACCAACCTGCCGGTCTCCAAGCTGATCGCGCAGCGGATCGAACCCACCTTCACGCTTACGATCTCAACTTTGGTCGTCTCGGTCGTTGCCGCGATCCCAATGGGCGTGGTCGCAGCCTGGAAGGCGGGGTCGTGGATCGACCGATCAGTCATGATTTTCGCCGTGCTGGGCTTTTCGGTGCCCGTCTTCGTAGTTGCCTATCTCTTGATCTATGTGTTTGCAATCGCGACCGATCTGTTACCGGTCCAGGGGTTTGTTGGTATCAGCGGCGGCGTTGGGCCGTTCCTCTCCCACATCGTGATGCCGACACTGGCGCTTGGGATGGTGTTCATTGCGCTGATCGCACGTATGACGCGTGCCAGCATGCTCGACGTTTTGGCTCAGGACTACATTCGCACCGCCCAGGCCAAAGGTCTGGCGAACGACAAGGTGCTGATCGGTCACGCGCTCAAGAACGCGGCCGTGCCGATCGCCACGATTATCGGGATCGGCGTGGCCTCGCTGATCTCCGGCGTCGTCGTCACCGAGACAGTCTTTGCCATCCCTGGTCTGGGCCGCCTGACCGTCGATGCGATCCTGCGCCGAGATTACCCGATCATCCAGGGGATCATCCTGGTGTTTTCGGCGGCTTACGTGCTGGTCAACCTGCTTGTCGACCTCAGCTACACCCTGCTCGATCCGCGCATCCGCTATTAGGGCCCCGAGAGCACAATGACCGTCGCACCGACCGATCTTGCCCTTCTCGCCGCTCCGGCAATGCGCAAGGGCGGCCTGCGTACCTATATCCGCCGCCATCCGACAATTGTCGTCGGCGCCGTCCTACTTGCCGGGATGGCCGGGATGGCGATCTTTGCCCCTTATCTAGGGACCGTCGATCCGCAGGCATTGTCGCCGATCCGGCGATTGCGCTGGCCCTCGGCGCAATATTGGTTCGGCACCGACATGCTCGGGCGCGACATCTACAGTCGCACCGTATATGGCGCCCGCGTGTCGCTGGCCGTCGGGCTCAGCGTCGCGATCTTGAGCACCGCCCTCGGGGCCGCCATCGGCCTCGTCACGGGTTTCAGCCGCTGGACCGACGCAATCGTGATGCGGATCATGGACGGGCTGATGTCGATCCCGGCTGTCCTGATCGCGATTGCGCTGATGGCATTGACCCGCGCCAGTATGCAGAACGTGATCTTTGCGATCACTGTCGCCGAGGTGCCGCGCGTCACGCGCCTGGTGCGCGGTGTGGTGTTAACTCTGCGAGAGCTCCCGTTTGTCGAAGCAGCCCTGGCCAGCGGCACCGGTTTTTTCCGGACCCTGTGGCGGCACATCCTGCCAAACACATTGCCGCCGCTGCTCGTCCAGGCCACCTTTATTGCCGCCTCCGCTATGATCGTCGAGGCCATCCTGTCTTTTCTCGGCGCCGGGACTCCGCCCAACATCCCGAGCTGGGGCAATATCATGGCCGAGGGACGGAGCCTCTTTCAGGTCGCCTATTACATCGTTCTTATTCCTGGCGCGTTCTTGTCAGTCACGGTGCTCGCGATCAACCTGCTCGGCGATGGGCTGCGCGACGCCCTAGACCCACGCCTGGCGCGGCGCATGTAACGCATGGCCGAGACTGTCGCGGTCTACATCCCCACGGCCCCGAAGTCGCCGGCTGCAAAGGTCGAGACGATCCTCGACATCGCCAATCTGCGCACCTGGTTCTTCACCCGCGACGGGGTGGTGCGCGCCGTCGACGGCGTGTCGTTCCATGTCTTCCCTGGCGAGACGATCGCCATCGTCGGCGAGAGCGGCTGCGGCAAGAGCGTCACTGCGCTCTCGGTATTGCGGCTGATCCCGTCGCCGCCCGGCCGCATCGTCTCGGGCACGATCCGCTTCGGCGGGCGCGATCTGTTGCGCCTCAGCGAAGCCGAAATGCGCCAGGTCCGCGGCAACGAGATCTCGATGATCTTTCAGGAGCCGATGACGTCGCTCAACCCGGTATTGACGATCGGCCGGCAGATTGCCGAGACCCTGACCCTGCATCAGGGGCTCGATTACAGGGCGGCGCTTGCCAAGTCCGCCGACATGCTGCGCCTCGTGCACATCCCCGAGGCCGAGCGGCGCATAGGCGAATACCCGCACCAGCTCTCGGGTGGCATGCGGCAGCGGGTCATGATCGCGATGGCGCTCGCCTGCAACCCGAAATTGCTGATCGCCGACGAGCCGACGACGGCACTCGATGTGACGATCCAGGCGCAGATCCTCGATCTGATGCGCGAATTGAAGCAAAAGATCGACGCCGCGATCGTGCTGATCACCCACGACCTCGGCGTCGTCGCCGAGATGGCGCAGCGGGTCGTCGTCATGTACGCCGGTAGAAAGGCCGAAGAGGCGCCGGTTCGGGCGCTCTTTCGCCGTCCCCTCCACCCTTATACTCGCGGCCTCCTCGCCTCGGTGCCGCGGCTCGGCTCCACGCTTACGGTCGAGGAGGTGCCGCGCTTGGCCGAGATCGCCGGGACGGTGCCCTCGCTAAAGGAAGCGATCCCCGGCTGCCCATTCGCCGATCGCTGTTTCCTGGCGACCGACATCTGCCGGCGCGAAATGCCAGCCTTCGACGAGAAGGAGCCCGAGCATTTCGCCGCCTGCTTCCACTCCGACCGAGTCGCTGCGGCATGACCGCAGCCGAGCCGCTGCTCTCGGTCCGCGGGTTAGTTAAACATTTCCCGGTCAAGAAGGGGCTGTTGCAGCGCGCCGTCGGTCAGGTGCACGCGGTCGACGGCATTTCCTTCGACATCGCCGAGGGCGAAACCTTGGGCCTCGTCGGCGAGAGCGGCTGCGGCAAGTCGACCGCGGGCAAGGCGATCCTGAAGCTGATCGAGCCGACCGCGGGCGAGGTCCGCATCGACGGCAAGCGCATCGACGGCCTCACGCGCCAACAGATGCGGCCCTACCGGCGCCAGCTGCAGGTCGTGTTCCAGGATCCTTACTCCTCGCTGAACCCGCGGCTCAAGATCCGCGACATCATTGGCGAGCCGCTGGTTAATTTCGGGGTCTCCGGTGGCCGCGAGTTGGCGGAACGGGTCGAGGAATTGGCGCTCAAGGTGGGGCTGCGCGCCGAGGCGCTCGACCGCTACCCGCACGAATTCTCCGGCGGCCAACGCCAGCGGATTGGCATAGCCCGTGCGTTGGCATTGCATCCCAGCCTCATTGTCTGCGACGAGCCGGTCTCGGCACTCGATGTTTCGGTGCAGGCGCAAGTGATCAATTTGTTGGGCGATTTGCAGCACGAGTTCGGCCTTTCCTATCTGTTCGTCGCGCACGACCTGGCGGTGGTCGAGCACATCAGCCATCGCATCGCCGTCATGTATCTCGGCAAGATCGTCGAGATCGCCGACAAGCGCGCCCTCTTCACCCGCCCGCAACACCCCTACACCGAGGCGCTTCTGTCGGCGGTGCCGGTCCCCGACCCGGAGGCGACAAAGAAGCAGATCATCCTCAAAGGCGACGTGCCGAGCCCGATCAACCCGCCCGCGGGCTGCCGCTTCCACACCCGCTGCCCCTACGCTTTCGGCCGCTGCTCGAAGGAGGAGCCGGAGATGCGCGAGGTTCTCCCCGGCCACCACGTCGCCTGCCATCTGCGCGACGTGCAAACCGCCGCCGTCGCGCAAGTTGCGGCGGTACCGGCGTAGAAGTAAGCGATGGCACGCTTGCTTTCGGTCAATGTGGGAATGCCGCGAGACATCTAGTGGCAAGGAAAGACGGTTCACACGGCCATCTGGAAGGCGCCCGTTAAAGGCCGGCGGATGGCGCGGCAGCCCAACATCGACGGTGACGGGCTAGGCGATCTGGCGGGGCCCGCCGGCGCGGGGCCGCTGATATCGTTCGCGCGGAGCAACCTCGATGTCCGCTGGGGTCCGGGGTTCCAAAGTCTCCTCGAACTTGCCGAGGCGTGCGATGTGCCCGTGCGATGGTCGTGCCGGACCGGGGTCTGCCACAGTTGCGAGACCGGACTCATCGCCGGCATAGTGAGCTACCGGGCAGACCCGGTCGAACCGCCGGCCGACGGCAATGTGTTGATCTGCTGCAGCCAGCCCCAGGGCGAGATCGTGATCGATCTCTGATCCGACCTAGTACCTCGCTGCAGAAATTAGCGTACGATAGGTACTTTTTTCGTCGTCCCCGCGCAAGCGGGGACCCAGAGCCTGCCCCTGGCATGAACAGGGGGGCAAGCGCTCTTACGTTAGTTCTTCGTAAAGATCGCGCCATTGCGGATTATGACGCTCAATCAACTCCAGTTTCCACGCCCGGCGCCATTTCTTGAGGCGCTTTTCGCGGAGGATTGC
>JBARIB010000475.1:0-15923 GCA_049799535.1 Allostellaceae bacterium
GCCGACGTGCTCGCCCGCATCGCCGATCATCCGGCGCGGCGCATTGCCGAACTCCTGCCCTGGAACTGGCAACCGCTCGACGCCACCCGCGCCGCCGCCTGAGCCGGCCCCCTCGCCGAGCGCTTACGGAGAATGTCCGTTTTCTAGGAAAACTTTAATGATCCACCAAAACGGTGGATAACTCCGTGGGTAACTGAACGGCATCTGGCGGAAGGGCTCAGGATTATTTACCAATGCGCAGTTTGCCTAAAATTTAGGCGAGCGTCAAAGTATTGGTTTTGCTGAGCTTTTGGCAGCGTTGGTTAACGCTCTGTGTAAGTATATGACACTCCTGTTACTTTTTGTTTTCGTGATTTTCCGTCGTCCCGCTGTGGATAGATGGGTGTCGCTGCTGCGAGCGGAAGCCGTGGTGCGGACTGGCTTTCCGGGACCGCTTGAGCATTTTGTCGCTAATGCCTGCTCAGGGGCCATCGCAATGGCGGGTACGGACTGAAACGGGGCGGCATCTGGATAGCTGGGCTCTTTCGGATATACGCCGGCATACTTGAGTACCTCCAGCATTTCTCACCGGGCGGCACCCGGCCGTGGAGGATTTCGCCGCGTCGGCGGTGGGAGCCCTATGCGGCGGGCTCACTGTCTGCCCTCCTCTGGCGTCGGTTCTCTGCCGCGCAGGGCTGGTGGGACAGTTCGTAGAGGCCCGGCTGGCAGCGATCCTGATCTACATGCTGTCTCGATGACTGGCAGCCGGCGCCGGCTCGGACGCGTTGGAGCATGGCCCCGCCGCTATCGATGGGCGCCAACAGACTTCCCGAACCGGCCGCCAGACTGGCTTTCGGCCTGCACCCGCCGCTGATGCTCCGCGATCCAGGCCGCGGCATCGGCTTCGGTGGCGAACTTACTGACTGTGGTCGGATGCGCATCTGCGGCGTCGCGCATGATTGCCTTGAAGCCGGCAGTCGCCTGCGTATCGGGATCGGCCGTGCGCCTGTCCTCCGTGACGCCGAGCGCCTCGAACGCGCGCAGGAAATAGGTGTTCTCTTCGCCCGCCACCATTGCCGATGCCGAACCCTGGCCTCGAACGTGTCGGCGCTGGCGAGCGCGGCGCAGAGCAGCGTCAGAAAGCTATCGAGGAAGCGGTGATCCTGAATGAGATAACGCGCCATCACCGCATCGGGCACGGCTCCGGCGCACAGCTCCTTGACGAGGCGATGCCCCAGCGCGTCCGACCAAGCCAACTCGCTCGCAGCGCGCAAGATTTCGGTGAAGCGTTCCGACATGTTGGTCCCCACCTATTCGGCCCCCCTTACGGGTTGCTACGCGCCGGCCGTCCCCGCTGGTGACGTATCGAGAAGGTCAGCGCAGGCTTACGGTACGTAACGGGTGACGCGCTCGACTACGCCCTGTTCGCGGCCGCGTAGCTCGATAACGTTGCAATCGGGGTCGCGCACGAACACCGAAATCTGCTCGCTTTCGCCAAAGCCGACCGGCCCCTCGCTGATCGGAATGCCGTTTTTATTCAGCGCGGCGATCGTTTCGGGGATAGACGCGACGCGCAGGGCGATGTGAGTGTAGCCGGGGAATTTGTCGCGGACGTCCATCAGAATGTTGGCCGCCGGATCGCCGGCAGTGGCGTTGAACACGAGATTGAGCTCGACTCCGTGCTCGTTGCGAATGATCGCGACATCGTCGCTCTCGGCGCGGCGCACCATGGCGAACCCGAGCACCCCGTAGAAGGCCAGAGCGCGGTCGAGATTTCGCACTCGAACCCGATGTGATCGACCCGCTCGATTGCGATCCTTTGGGCCATCGTGACCTCCGTGCCTCGGTGGTCGGGATTCTGGCGTTCAGTACTCGTATCTCGGTCGAAGGTCGGCGCGACCTGCCTTCGCCAGAACGATGGTGTCCGCGGCTATGATAGACGCGAAGGACGTGACCACAGATCGGGCAGAAGAGTAAGATCAAAGCGTACCGCGGTCGGCCCAGCACAACCGAGCGCGGATCGCGATCAACGACGGCGCCGCGTAAAAAGTTCGGCACTGTAGGGAGTCAATGAACGCCTCATCTGCTGTCACGGTGGTAGGTGGACTGGGACTTTTCCTGCTCGGGATCCACCACCTGACCGAGGGGCTCAAGGGTCTTGCCGGCGACTCGCTGCGCCGCGTGCTTCAGGCGATGGTTGGCGGCCGATTGAGCGCGATTATATCGGGCGCGCTTTTCACCGTCGCGATCCAATCCTCTACCGCGACGACGCTGACCGTCATCGGCTTTGTCAGCGCCGGATTGGTTACTTTCTCGCAGGCGGTCGGGGTCATCATCGGCGCGACGTTCGGCACGACCTCGACCCCATGGCTGGTCGCGATCTTCGGATTTCGCCTGCGGATTGCTGCCTTTGCCATGCCGATGCTCGGCCTCGGCGCCTTTCTTTGGCTGATCGCCAAGGGCAAGACGCGTTCGGGAGGAGCCATCCTGGCCGGCTTCGGATTGCTCTTCATCGGCATCGAGTACCTGCAGACGGGGATGGAAGGCATTTCATGGAACCTCGATGCCATTGGCGGAAGCGGTATCGGCTGGCAATGGATTCTCGCCGGTATCGGAATCTTGATGTCGGTCGTCATGCAGAGTTCGAGTGCCGCGGCGGCGACGACACTCGTAGCCTTGCATGCGGGGTCGCTGAGCTTTGAACAAGCTTGCGCAATGATCGTGGGACAGAGCGTCGGAACCGCCGCGACGAGCGCAATGGTGGCGATCGGCGCCGGGCTGGCGGTGCGGCGCGCGGCACTGGCGCACATCGTCTACAATGTTGCCGTCGGCGTCGTTGGGATCCTTTTGCTCGGACAGATTGCGGCAGCCGCTCGCTGGGTAGGTGCTCAACTTGATGATCCCGATGGCGTGCTGGCCCTGGCGACGTTCAGCAGTATTTTCAAGTTCGTCGGGATCCTTGCTTTCTATCCATGGCTTGATCGTTTCGCGCGACTCATCGAGCGGATTTCCGGAGCAGGCATCGAGACGGCTGTCAGCCGCCTCGACCCGGTCCTCGCCGAGGCGGGAGGGGCTGTTGCGCTCGAGGCCGCCTGGCGGGCGATCCTGGAGCTTGCGCATGGTTCGATCGACGCTGTCCGCCGCCGGATCGCCGGCGAATCCGGCCGTTACGAGCCGCCGATCGAAGCATCTCGACAGACCGAGCAATTCCTGGAGTCGCTGTCGCTCGAAACACTCGATCTAACCACGTTCGAGCCGCGTCTCGTCCGGCTTTGTCATGCGCTCGATCACCTAAGCCAGCTGCATGACGACTTCACACGGATCCCGCCGGAGATGAGCGGCTGGCGGCGCCCGGCTGGCTTTGAGGAAGGCGCACGAGCACTCGCTTCGTGGCTCGAGACGACGAAAGACCCCGAGGCGGCATCCGGACCGGCCATCTTCAAGGCAATGGAAAGCGCTTCGAAACGCCTCGCCGACGAACGCGAGACAGGCCGCGACAAGATCTTGCAAGACGTCGCATTGCAACGAATGCCTGCCGAGACGGCTCGCAACAGTCTCGAAATGCTAGCCTGGGCCGATGGTGCGTTCTATCACGCATGGCGTTTGGCGGAATCGTTGAGGACCGCCTCCGGCAAACAGCCGACTGGCTGACAGAGGAAAGCCAATGAAGCGCAAGAAATACGAAAAGCAGCTGCGCAAGCTCCAGGTAGAGCTCTGCGCGCTGCAGGACTGGGTCAAGCACGAGGGCCTGCGCGTGGTCGTGGTCTTCGAAGGCCGCGACGCGGCCGGGAAAGGTGGTACGATCAAGGCCATTACCGAGCGGGTCAGTCCCCGCGTGTTCCGCGTCGTCGCCCTGCCGGCGCCTTCGGACCGAGAGAAGGGACAATTGTATCTGCAGCGCTATATCGCGCACCTGCCGACGGCGGGCGAGATCGTGATCTTCGACCGCAGCTGGTACAACCGGGCCGGCGTCGAGCATGTCATGGGCTTCTGCACGGAGGCGCAGCACCGCCGCTTCCTTCAGGTCTGCCCCGAGTTCGAGCTGTTTATCGTCGACGGCGGCATACAGCTGATCAAGTACTGGCTCGAGGTGGGTGACGAAGAGCAGGGGCGCCGGTTTTTGGCCCGCATCGAAGATCCGCTGCGCCAATGGAAGCTGAGCCCGACGGATCTATGTTCGCGAAGCCGATGGTTTGAGTATTCGCGGGCGCGCGACGCGATGTTCGCGGCTACCAATACGAAATTCGCGCCATGGTACATCGTCCGTTCCGACGACAAGAGGAGGGGGCGCCTCAACTGCATCCGCCACCTGCTCGACCAGATTCCCTATAAAGAGCTGCCGCGCGAGAGGGTGAACCTTCCCGATCGCGTAATGGACGACGCCTACGACGATCTGGCGACCCTCAAAGGCATGGAGTTTGTCGCGGAGAGCGCATGAGGCAGCAGGGGAGGACGCATCATGAATGAGGCGGTGCTCGTCAAACCGCGTGTCGAAGCCGCAGCCTGGCACGCCGTTCCTGCGAGCGAGGTGATTGGTCGGTTGAAAACCGACCCAGCAACGGGATTGGATGCAAACGAGGCATCTCAGCGGCTTGCCCAATACGGTCCCAACCGCCTGCCAGAGGGGAAGAAGCAGGGTCCGCTCGCCCGCTTCCTCGCCCAGCTCAACAACATTCTCGTCTATGTGCTGCTCGGCGCCGGCTTTGTGAAGCTGATGGTCGGTCTGTGGCTCGACGCCGCGGTCATCCTGGGGGTGGTGATCATCAACGCTCTGCTTGGGTTTTTCCAGGAAGGCAAAGCGGAGAAGGCTCTGGATTCGATCCGCAACATGCTTTCCGCCGAGGCCCGGACCATACGCGACCGCGAGACGCGCCTGATCCCGGCCGAGGAGCTCGTGCCGGGCGACGTCGTGCTGCTGGAATCGGGCGACCGCATCCCGGCCGACCTTCGCCTCGTCGATGTCAAGAACCTGCGGACCGAAGAGGCGGCGCTGACGGGCGAGTCGGTGCCGATCGACAAGACGACTGACGCCGTGCTGGAGAAGGCGACAGTGGGGGACCGCGAAGGCATGGCGTTCTCCGGAACCTTGGTCTCGTCGGGACGCGGGACAGGAGTGGTCGTCGCCACGGGGAGCGACACCGAGCTCGGGCGCATCAATCAGTTGATGGCCGGGGTGAGCGCGCTCGACACGCCGCTGCTGCGCCAGATCAAGAAGTTTGGATACGCGATCACCGCCGTGATCGCCGTAGTCAGCGTGATCGTGTTCGCCTACGGAAGATGGGTCCGCGGCATGGATTTCGTAGCCATCTTTCAGGCGGTCGTCAGCATCGCCGTGTCGGTGATCCCGGAAGGGTTGCCGGCGCTGATCACCGTTACCCTGGCGATCGGCGTGCAGCGCATGGCCCAGCGCAACGCCATCATCCGCCGGCTGCCGGCGGTGGAAACCTTGGGCTCGGTATCGCGGATCTGCTCCGACAAGACGGGAACGCTGACCTTGATGGAGATGATGGTGGTGTCGGCCGTCACTGCGTGTTCGGCCTACAAGGTCACTGGCCAAGGCTACGCTCCCGAAGGTGAGGTGCTGAAGGGCGGGGTACCGGCGGGGGAGGACCCGGTTCTCGCGCTGATGGGGCGCGTCTCGATGCTCTGCAACGATGCGGAGATCCATCAGGAAGAAGGCGCCTGGGAAGTGGAAGGCGACCCGACGGAGGGGGCGCTCTACCCGTTTGGCAACAAGCTCGGCCTCGAGCGGCAAGCCGAGCAGACCGCCTATCCCCGGATCGACGCGATCCCGTTCGAGTCGGAACACCGGTTCATGGCAACATTGCACAAAGACGCTGCCGGGAGACAGTTTCTGCTGGTCAAGGGGGCGCCGGAGGTGATCCTCGATCACTGCAACCGGCAGGCGGGCAGCGGCGGGCAGCCGGTGCCGATCGACCGCGGCCATTTCGCAAACGCGTCGGACGAGCTGGCGGCGCAGGGCGAGCGCGTGCTGGCCTTTGCGTGGCTTGAGGATCCGGGAGTCGTTGCCGGCAACCTCGGCCCGGCGGATCTCCCGAAGAACCTGGTTCTGCTCGGCCTCATCGGGTTGCTCGATCCGCCGCGGACGGAGGCGATAGAAGCCGTGAAGGAATGCCATGCCGGCGGCATCCGCGTCACGATGATCACCGGGGACCACAAGATCACCGCGGCCGCGATCGCCAATATGCTCGGAATCGGCGACGGAAGAACCGCGATCACCGGGGCCGAGATCGAGGGAATGGATACCGCGACGCTGCAAGAGCGGGTCCGCGACGTCGACGTCTTCGCACGCGCTAGCCCGGAGCACAAGCTCCGTCTCGTCAAAGCGATCCAGGCGAACAAGCAGATCGTGGCGATGACCGGCGATGGCGTGAATGATGCACCGTCGCTCAAGAAAGCCGACGTTGGCGTCGCAATGGGAATCAAGGGCACCGAGGTCACGAAGGAGGCGGCCGAAATGGTGCTGGCCGACGACAACTTCGCCTCGATCACCGCTGCCGTCAGAGAAGGGCGCACGGTCTACAACAACATCGAAAAGGCCATTCTCTTCATGCTGCCGACAAACGTCGCCCAGGCGCTCGTCATCATGGTGGCCATCTTCGTCGGCTTCACCGCGCCGATCACGGCCCCGCAAATCCTCTGGGTCAACATGGTGACGTCGGTGGCGCTCGGGCTCGTCATCTCTTTTGAGCCGCACGAGCTCGATGTCATGCAGCGGCCGCCGCGCACGGTCGACCGACCGATCTTGGACGGTTTCGGCGTCTGGCGGGTCGTGTTTGTCGGATTGGCGCTGCTGGCGCTTACCTTATGGGCATTCTTCTGGATGAAGTCGAAGGACGCGTCCGACGAGCTCGCCAGGGCAGTGGCCGTAAATGCACTCGTCATCGGTCAAATATTCTATCTGCTGAACAGCCGCTACAAGCTGGACTCCTCCCTTTCACTCAAGGCGCATCTCGGCAACAAATATCTGGCGATGGGGATCGGCGCGGTGGCGGTCTTGCAGCTCCTCTTCACCTACACTCCGCCTTTCCAGACCCTATTCGAGACCGAGGCGATCCCGCTCTGGGTATGGCCGTGGCTGTTTGTCGGCGGATTCGTGTTCTTCCTTGTCGTCGAAACCGAGAAGCTGATCATTCGGACGGCGCGTCCGATCCCTGGCGCCCAAGCCCTCGCATAGTGGGTGGCTTGAACATCCCGTCATAGGCTTTGTCACGGTAACGGGGTGCGGTCCAGAGAGGCGGCGAGATCGAACCGAGTTCATGCGACGGCAACCGCATCTTGCCACCGGGCGGTGGCTTCGGCTCTGAAGATGCGAAGGGTCGACCGAGAGACCAGATGTCGTTGATGGTTGAAGGTGTTGTGTACAGCGGAATGGACATTGAGAAAGCGCTGGGCGGATCGAGACGACTTGAACCGCTGCATCTCGCGCTCTCGTCGCCGCACAATTTGATGGGAGTTTTCGGCGCGATTATTCTTTCTGAGGCCTCGCCCGTGAGGGCAGGTTAGGCCCAGTTCCCGGAAAGCCGAGCCGTAGGAGCCCAGCTTGTCGGTGACCAGCAGCTTCGGTGCGAACCCCAGTTTCTTGAGCAGCTTGCGTATTAGCCGGAGTGCCGCCCGCGTATCGCGCCGACGCTGAATAAGCATGTCGAGGACCTCGCCTTCGTGGTCAACGGCGCGCCACAAGTACATTCGTTTCCCGGCGATCCGGACCACCATTTCGTCGAGGTGCCATTGCGCGCTCGGGCGTGAGCGGCCTTGCCGCAGCTTGCGCGCGATCAGCGGGCCAAATTTCAGCACCCAGCGCCGCACCGTTTCATAGGAGACGTCAAGCCCGCGCTCGGCCAGCAGTTCCTCGACGTCTCGGTAGCTCTGGGTGAAGCGGAGATACAGCCAGATCGCGTGCTGGATGGTCTCGGGCGGGAAGCGATGACGGCGGTAGGAGAGCGGAGCCATCTCGACATCCTATCCGGTACGCCGCTCTATCGACTCCGTTTTCGTGACAACGCCCGCTACGCGGTCCAGCCGACCACCACGAATTCCTCGCGGTGGAGGCATTTGACCTTGACCCAGAGGCTGCGATTGCCGGGCGCGTAGGGGGCGGCGGCGCGTTTGGAGACGATCCCCTCCAGTCCCATCGCGCACGCTTGCGCATGAAATTCCCGGCCGTGCCCGATCTGGTGATCGCAGTAGTGCAAGGGAGAGCTCGCATCCGAGAGCAGCGCGGCAAGCTTCGCCTTCCGGTCAATCAGCGGCCGCGCGCAGAGGTCTTCGCCGTCGAGGTACAGAAGATCGAACAGAAAGAAGACGAGCGCGGCGGCATTAGCGCTATCGGATGCCAACTGGATCATGCTGAACGAGGTACTGCCGTCGGGGCCCACGCCGCACAGCTCTCCGTCGAGATAGGCCTGCCGCGCGCCAATCGATGACACGGCCGCGGCAATCGTCGGATATTTGTGCGTCCAGTCGAGCCCGGTGCGGGTCAAGAGATGCACCGTCCGCGGTCGAGGCGCGCATACATGCGGTAGCCGTCGAATTTGATCTCGTGCAGCCACTCCGGCCCGTCCGGCGCCGCGTCGACAAGCTCGGTCAATTGCGGCCGGATCCATTCCGGCAGGCTAGCCGCGAGGGCGCGTGGGCGCGGCGCTACGGGCCGCGCCATACCGGATGCCGGAAGGGGTTACGGCGCCTGAGCATAGACCTCTCTACGCCTGGGTAAGGTGCGGTGGGCCGCGATCGCCGTAGGCTGCCAGTTCCGACAATAAGTTCGCCAGACTGTAGGATGGTTTGTAACTCAACCAGCGAACCGTCTCGGAAATATCCAGCTTGGTCGGCTTTAAGGCCGGATCGAGCCCGTAAGAAAGCGCTAGATCGTAATATAGGGAATAGTATTTCTTGAATGTCGAGCCCGCGCCGTCGGCATCCCAATTATCGAGATCGTCATCCGTGTATTCATAGGCGCTATCAAGCGTAAGGATAAGCTGCTCTGCGAGTTGTTGCCGGGAAATGAGGTTCAGGCTCAGGATAACCGCGGCAGCCACATCATCGATGTGCACCGCTCCCTTCCAGAACCATCGCGCCCACTCAACATAGTTGGCGTACACGTCGCGGTCCCAATGTGGAATAAATCCCCGCGGGCGAAGGGTAATCACGTTCATATGGCTGTGCTTTCGGTAATTCTCGGCAATCAATTCGGCCACGATCTTGCTGCGTCCGTACAGAGTACCCGGCCTGTAAACACTGGTTGTGGAAATGAAAATGACCTTGTCGATGCGGAGGCAAGCGGCCGCTTCAAAGACCTCGAAGGTGCCTCGCACATTGAGATCAAAGAAATCGTACGAATTTTTCTGACCACGATCTTCGTGGATGCCGTGCCAGGCGGCTATGTGGACGATGCAGTCGCAGCCACGAAATATGTCCGTCAGCTTCTGCCGGTCCAGAATGGACCCTTCGATAAAGACCGCTCCCTTTTTCAAATCGCGCGGAGCACGAACATCGAGAATCACCGGCGTATCACCTTTGTCGAGCAACACTTACGAGAGTCTGGCCGAGATTTCCCGACCCTCCGGTCAGAAGCACCTTCATTGTCTTCGCTCCGACTTAGCGCTTTTCGCCAAGCAATACGCAGGCAGGCAGGACCGTTTGTCCGCATAGAATAGGGGAGCCTTGCGCCCCGCACCCTGACCGAACGAGGAGGAACGGAATGGCCCGCCGCAGTCCGCCCCGTAAAGTCACGTATTTCGAACCGGTCCCGCCGCGCCTGGCGCGCAACACCATCATTGAGTCGACCTTCGAGGTCCGCCGTTGCTTCCCCTGCACGATGCGCGTCGATCGCGGCCAGTTCGACCCGGACGCAGTGATCCGACCGGATCCCGGCGAATGGCACCCGCGCATGCCCGAGCAACTCGACGAAGAAGAGCTCGCGGACTGGCGCGCCGGTAGCAACGCGGTCTATCAGCTTGCCGCACTGACCGTGGGCGCGCGCCTCGCGGTCGCCGACGCGTGAGCCGAGCATGAAGGCGCTGCTACACCGGGGAGCGTATGGCGACAAGCGCCGCCTTCCGCGAAAGGAAAACCCCGGGGGGGAGGCCGGGGTTTTCGGGAAGGACGAGCAAGGGGGAAGAATTTGATTGTCCAGAAAATATCTAACAGCATCACGCGATGATCGTCAAGGTTGATAGAATTTCCGGGGCAAACCGGGCGTTTACGCCGCGGCAACCGGCGCGATCAGGCTCGAATCGTTATTCCTGACATTGCCGACGCGCGCGCTCACCGGCCAGCAGATCATGTCGTCGGAAGGGTAGGCGGCCAGCGTCGCTTTCAGATCATGCACGGTCGCCGCCTGTTCGCCGAGCCAAACCAGCCATGCTTGCGGCTTGAGAACCACCGGCATCCGGTTGCGCAACTCTGCGCACAATTCGTTTGGTGTGGTCGTGACGATCGTGAAGCTGCGCACCCGCTCGCCCACCGGCGAGCGCCAGGTCTCCCACAACCCGGGCCATACCCATCAGGCGCCGGTCGGCCAGAGCGATCGCGTAAGGCTGCTTGCCAGTGGCGGTTTTTCCATCGTAAAAGCTGTCGAGAGGCACGAGGCAGCGTCGCCGCTGGAACGCCTCGCGGAAGGCTGGGTTGGTGTCGGCCTCCTCGGCCCTGGCATTGATGGTCAAGAAGCCGATCTTGATATCTTTGGCCCAGTGAGGGATTAGGCCCCAGCGCATCACGTTGAGGCTGGGAGATCGTGAAGGCTGACATCATCGCCTTTGTTGGCCGCTGGCACCGTCCGGGAATGGTCGATCGTGCGGTGCGCTTTATGATCATGACGGGTCGGCCTGAGTTTGAGGCGCGTATCTGGCCGTTGGCGTCGAGCGCGAACTCGCAGGCTCAGCTGCCAACGCTACGCACCGCGCCACGTTTTCGGCCATCGGTACTTGGGCCTGACTTCCGTTCGAAGGTAGCGGTGCTTCCTGAAGAGACGCGCGAGCATTTGCTGGGGTCGATCGCGTCTGAGAGCGGCGTGGACGGCATGGATTTGGCTACGGAGCTTGCGAAGACTGACCTCAGCTCGAAGGTTCAGGCGGATGTTGTCGGGTGGCTCCTATCCCGACGCGCTGACCGGCATGTCGCAAACCTCCTGGCAGTGGCCCACAACGAAACATGGGCGCTGGTGGCGCAGCGGGGTGCCGACGAGATGTGATACAGCCGCAGCGGCACGGCTGCGTAGCGAGCGCGGCAAAGCGCTCGCTTGTGCGACCGAACCGCCGGTTGCTCGGCTTCGCCAACTTCTAGAGCAGTTGCCAGACCAGCCGGGCCGGGACACTGGCATCACGGCTGCAATTGCAGACGCGCGTTTTCAGGTTAGAGATCAGCAGCGCAGCTCGTCTTTTTATTACGCGCGACAGCTTGTGCCATCGGCCGTCCTCGAAGGGTTGCGGCAGCGCGTAGAGGCTGGCCTGGAATTGCCTTTCCACGCGTACGAGCTTCTGGGCCAGCTGGAGGTTACCGACGAAGGCCGGATCGCGAGGACAATCCTTGACGTCAGCCATGACAACCGGGAGGTCAACGAGATCGCTGTCATGGCCGGGCCGAAGACCGTGGCTGCAATGGTCGACAAGTACCTGGCTTGCGTTCAAGCACTGAAGGCCGCACGTAACACCGGCGCCATTGCGGACCGCGGTTTGAGCGACGAATATCATCGTCTCCAGGCGCGGATTGGGGCTACCCGCGCACCTTCGCTCCTTGCAGCCGTGCTGGCGCACGCCGATACCGACGACCCGGATCTCATCTCGTCGCTTGCCTTCCTCGTCTTCTTGCATGGCGGCCACGATGGCCGGAAGTTACCCATACAGGTCGACCCCGACCTCAAACCGCAGTTGATCCGTGTCTTGCCGAGATGGGTCGAGGCCGTGATCTCGTCGCCCAGCAGCGGACGATATCACCTGAACGACGTCTCAAACGCGATCGGCCGCGTTGGGTTTCGCGAGCTAATTCCCGAGCTAAAGTGTTTGCTCGACGAAGATCTCGCACGCCTGAAGAAAGCCATCGATGGCTTTTTGTAGGCCCTAAAGCGCGGGGACATTCACGCGACGTCTGATGCGCGCATGCGGTACGGCAATCAGTACCGGGAAGCATTTTCGCGCCTCGGCGGCGACGAAGCGGCTGCCGGTGGCTGCTGAATATCTTGAGGACCGCGTGTTCGGCCTCGACGCGGCGCTGATCCTAAAGGCAATTTCGGACAAGCAACTGAAGCTGCCCGAGCCAAGTTTCCGCCGTCAATGGCCATGGTTCGATGAGGTTGCCGACGCGCGGGCCGAGCGAGCCGCTTCCCGCAAGTGCGAACCTGAAAACACGCTCGCGGCCCCGATCTTCGAGGCAATAGATCGCTTAGCGAAGCCCGAGACCGACAAGGAGGGCCAGCTTCTCGCTATTCAGCTCGCTCGAATTGCGCTGGCGATGCCTCATTCCGACCAGGACGCCCTGATCGCGCGTGTAATGGCCTTGCCACAACCCCTAAAAGCAAAGCGGGAACTGCTCGCGGCCATCGCCCTGGACGGTCAAGTACTTGACGTTGATATCGTTATGCAGGGTGTTGATGAATGGCTGGAAGAGGCTTCCAAGGATGCTTGGCAGAAGCGGCAAAATACCTGGGAAATCGAACCATGGCTTGAGCTTTTGCCCTTCACGACCCGCCCCGGCGCCGTAATTGAAGGGCTGACGAAAGTAAAGGCAATCTATGGCACCGGCTGGGCAAAGCACTGGGAGCGCGTCCCTGCCTCAGTTGCCCAGGTACCGGGAACGGAAGGCGAAGCGCTGTTGGCAGAGCTTGCGCGCCACCACACAGACATCGCGAGCGACTTTGAGTGGATGAACACCATCTTGGGCCGCGATTCAGCCACAGCGGTGCTGTTGTATGTAGACCTCTTCATCGAAGGCGTCTTGGGGCGAGGGCCGCACGCGGCCAGCGGCTGGCATGTCGGACGCGCACTCGGCGCGTACGTCGAGAAGTTTCCTCAGCTCAAAGACGAGCTGAGAAGGCGATACGAGACCGTTGGGACAGGCCCTGCCGGCGCCATGCTTGAGCACTTTTTTGGAGAATTCGGCGACGACGATGATCTTACGGCCATGGTTAAGAAATATGTCGCAACGGGTCGAACCTATGATGGCTTCATGGCCCGTGCCGTTGGCGCAGTTGCGTTGCGGCACAAGCCAGTGCAGGACGGTTCCAGTTCCGTCTCCATTCACCCGGCGTCGGTGGCACACATCCGAAAACTTCTGTTCGGCCTGTTCGGCGGCACCCCGCAAGAGGCAACGCTCGCAAAAAGCTGTCTTATTGCGATTGACGTCCTGCGAGATGAGCACGGTATTGCGGCAAACGACACCCGGCATCCGGACGTGCTGTCTGAAATTCCATGGCCGCCGGAGGCGGCATGAGTCGCGCCGGAAACTCTAGTTCGCACTGACTCGCCGCTGGGAGGAGGGAGTCTGGAGCGAACCCGTCTCTGAAGTGGGGGTTTTCGGCGGCCTGGGAACTACGGTAATTCCGAAGCCTTTATGGACGATAATAGTAGCGGAAAAGGGCTATTTCGGGCTCGAAAACGGTGGAGTTTCAGTCTTTGCCCCCTGGCAGCTTCCCCCGTTATCTGGATCCTAAACTGCTGATAACCCTTTCTTTTTCGCCGTCAGGGGTTTTAGTCGCTGGTGAATTTACCCTCTATAAAAGGGCCGGTACGACCGCACTATCCGCTCATGCAGCTAAAAACCTGATCTTATTCAGCCACTTAGAGGGCCGAGGCGCGGATACCAATTTACCGCGATAGCGGCCGCTCTTGTCCACTACCAATTTAGGATGGTCTCGTCCAACATACCCTCTTTGATTGTCACCTCGCAATTTTGCTCAATACCGCCAGGCGGGACGGCAACCGGGTCCGCATCCGGTTCGGCCAAGACCCCGGGGCCGGCCGGCAAGAGCCAGACACTTCATCTGGTGCGCACCCTCCAAGCCGAGCAGCTGCGCGCCGAAAAAGGAAGCTCATAAGGCGACAGACAGAGGTTCAAACCGTAGGCCCTCTCGCCCGGAACCGAGGTTTCGAATCCATCTCCCTCCAGCAGCGAGTCCATCTCTCGCGCGACTTTATCCTCGTGGGCAAGAACCCGGCTTTCCGCGCGAGTTTCCGGGCTGCGTTCTCCGGCGCGGTCGGCAGAGAGCCCGCAGCGCCGATCCGGATAGATGATGCAACGGAGCTGCAGATCGTTTAACCGTCTCCGTATCCGCTCCCGTGCCGCCGTTCGAGAAGCTCAACGATTTCGGGATATGGGCGGCCAATTTCCCGCCGCGCGGCGAGGTCATCGTGTCGGTCGCCGGCTACCCGGCGCCGGGCCAAGATCGCTGTACAGATGTATTCACAGGGAACCATGTGCAAAGATGATCGCGCAGTGCACGCAGCAAGGTAAATCGATCGAGGAAGCGATCGCCTTCTGCGAAGGCGAGCTTGAAGGCTATATGCGGACCTGACCGGGCAGCGAGCCCTTGGCTCGGTAACAAGGGTCCGCGTTTGGTACTGGTGTCGGCGGGATCGCCGGGCTCGGGCTCGGACCGCATACCCTGATTGGAGGACGCAAAGCGATGGCCCAAGGCACACCGGAAACGGTCGTCTACGTAGCGAACGCCGGCAGCAAGGAAGTGTTCGTCCTGGCGATGAACCGCGCGACGGGCGCGCTAGAGTTGATCGAGAAGACACCGGTTCCCGGCACCGACAAGCCGTCGCCGGCCAGCCTGCCGATGGCGACCAGCCCGGATAAGCATTTCCTCTACGCGCAACTCCGCAGCGAGCCTTACCCGGTCTCGACCTTTGCCATCGACCGAACGACCGGCCGGCTCAGGCACCTGAGTACAACCCCGCTGATCGATCAGATGGCGTACATCAACACCGATCGCACCGGCAAATTTCTGCTAGGCGCCTCCTATGTAGGCGCCAAGCTGGCGATCTACCCGATCAACGCGCAGAGCATCGTCGGGGCGAAAGCGACCCAGATCCTCGACACCAAGCCCAAGGCGCATTGCGTGGTCATCGATGCCGGCAACAAGAATGTCTACGTTCCGGTGCTCGGCGGCGATATCGTGATTGAGCTGAAGTTCGATCCGGCCACCGGCACCGTATCGCCAAACGGGCCGGGCGAAGTCGCCACGAAGCCGGGCGCCGGGCCGCGCCACCTGACCTTCCACCCGAATGGGAAGTTCGCCTATCTGATCACCGAGACGACGGCGACGATCGGCACCTATGCGGTCGACCCAGTCTCGGGGACCCTAAAGGAGCTCCAGTTCGTCGATACCAACGACTACAAGGAGCAGCCTGCGGCCTCGGACATCCATGTGACGCCGGAGGGCAAGTTCCTCTACGGCGCCGAGCGCAAGACCAGCATGCTGATCGGCTACAAGATTGAGCGCGACAAGGGCACCCTGACCCAAATCGGCCGCTTCCCCACCGAGAAGACACCGCGTGGCTTCGCGATCGACCCGCGCGGCAAGTTCCTGCTGTCGGTCGGCATGGACTCGGCCGGGATGACGGTCCACACGATCGACCACGCAAGCGGCGAACTGAAGCCGAACGGCCACTACCCGATGGGGACGCAGCCGAACTGGATCGAGATCGTCGATCTGAAGTAGCACGTAGGGGGGACCGAGGGTTCGAATCCTGCTCCCTCCAGCGAGGAGTCTGTTGTCCGGACCGGAGACATAGGTAACGAAACGTACCTAAGACATGGGTGACAACCCTGTGCCGAAGGGGTTGTCGAGGGGTTGCAGGGTTTTCTGTTCGAGATCGATGAAGCCGAGATCGTAATGCATGAAGCTGACGATCCAAATGCCGTCGTCGACCTCCTTGATGCCGAGGCGCTGACCGGCAAGCACGGTTGAGATATTGAGGCGCTTG
>JBARIB010000476.1:0-3053 GCA_049799535.1 Allostellaceae bacterium
AGGCATCATCTCGCCCAACTCCCGCTGGAGAGATCGCCCCGTTCGGCGGCATGAAGGAAAGCGGCATCGGCCGTGAAGGCTCGGAAAAAATCCCTCTGTATGGGCGGCATCGACCGACATGTCTTTACACACCTGGCTAAGATAGCCATCTCTAGCCAGGACAATCGTCAGAGTAGGGGCTCGTGCAAGTAAACATCTTGGAGGCCAAGAACCGCCTCTCGCAGCTGATAAAAGCCGCTCGGGCCGGCGAGGAGGTGGTCATCGCCAACCGCGGCGAACCGGTGGTTCGGCTGGTGCCCGCCGAACCACCGCCGGCGGCAAGGGAAGATATGGGCAGCGCCCAGGCCATTCTCGACTGGCTCGAGGGTCATCCCCTGCCCGCCTATGCGCGACGTTCCGCCGAGGAGATCGATGCCGCCATCCGGCTGGAGAGAAGCGCGTGGGATTGATCTACCTCGATGCCTGCTTGGTGATCTACCTCACCGAGCGGCATGCAAGGTGGGGCGAGCCCGTCGCCGGCGCCATCGCCCGAGCCGAAGGAGCCCGCTTCGGCATCTCGCCGCTGGTCAAATGCGAGTGTCTGGTCGGGCCTATCAAGCGCGGGGATCCAGTTCTGCAGCGCGCTTATATCGACCTGTTCGATCAGTTCGCCTCATTGGACATGCCCGAGCCGGTTTACCTGCAAGCCGCCCAGCTCCGCGGTCACTTTGGTTTGAGGACACCGGATGCGCTGCACCTCGCTTGCGCCCAGCATCATCGATGCGCTGCCTTATGGACGAATGACGACCGGCTGGCCCAGGCCGCCCACGGGCTGGCCCGCAATGTCCTGAAATAAGGCGAGCGCGGCGCGTTCACCAAGCGGCTGGCCGAGACCGCAGGTGCCATGAAGGTCGCCGATGGGTTCGAGCCGGGTGCGGTGATCGGGCCGCTGATCGACATGACGGCGGTCGAGAAGGTCGAGGCGCACATTGGCGATGCGGTCAAGAAAGGCGCCAAGGTTGTCACCGGCGGCAAGCGCGCCGCCCGATCTACAATAAAGGCGGGGCGGCAGCTTCTTCGAGCCGACGGTGCTGACCGACGTGGCGACCGACATGGTCATCACCAAGGAGGCGATCTTTGGCCCGGTCGCCCCGCTCTACCGCTTCAAGAGCGAGGGCGAGGCGATCAAGATGGCCAACGACACCCCCCACCCTAACCCTCCCCCGCCTGCGGGGGAGGGAGGGGAGGGGGCCGCATCTGGCGCGTCGCTGAGGGGCTCTACTACGGCATCGTCGGCATCAACGAGGGCATCATCTCGTTTCGGCGCGCTCCTGCCGGCAGATCCGCCATCCGGATGTTTCCCGCTTCACCGGTGCCCATGGGCCGATCGCTGGTCGATCACCACCTCAGCGCGAACTTTGGCTGGCCGGTGCCGTCGCACACGCCCCAGTGTGTTTCGAACGGCCCCGGGCCGATAGGCTTATTATCTTCATCGTACATCTCGAATGCGAAGCATCGGATCTGGCGGTTTGGTAATCGGGGTGTGCCTTTCCCGCTCTTGCAGTGATCGATCATGTTTTGCAGGAACGTCTCGGCATTCTTGGACGTAGCATCGACGTCGCCGGCCGTGGGCCACCCGCACTCGCCGACGACGATTTCGAGATTCGGGTATCCGATCCTGTCGAGCGCCACATGCAAAGCATCGATCATGGCATCGAAGATGTTCTTATATGTGTAGCTTCCGTCGTGAACCCAGTGGTTCTCCCCCGCGGTGAATAAGCAATAGTCCAACGGCACGTCGTTGCGGTTCTGCACCCGAGTGATGAACGGATAGATGTTGACCATGAAAGGTGCCCCGCTGAATTTCATCACCTCGCATGTGTCACTGATGGTTTTTTTGAATTTGTCTTTGATGACGCCGGCCGACGGAGGATAGGAAGCTTGCATGAATTCGAAGTTCTGCGGAACAGTCACCCCGATCTTCAAATTTGCACTATCCAGGGCATCGTACAGGTTCCTGACCGCTTTCCCTAAATACGGATAATATTGGTCACCGTACCACGACCCCAGCGGCTCGTTTCCGACGCAAATCCAGGAGATCGCCTGCGCGTACGGTTTGATCGTCTGAACGAATGTGCTCGCAACAGGGCCGCCACCGGCGAAGCTTATGATATCGTCATTCGAGGTTCCGAGCGCCAATTTGAGACCGTTTTTCAACACGCAATCCCAGAAATTTGGACCCGTTCCTTTCTGCGAAAACAACTTCACAAGGCCGACTGAAAGCTCGGCAATCTGTGCCGCCCCGCGCTCTAGCGGAATCGGAGTTGACTGAAAGGCGTTACTCAAATTCATTCCCATAACTGCAGTCATGTCCCTCTCCTCGTTTGCCAAGTGATAAGAGGGGGTTGACCGTCACACCAGGGCTATTGCGCCAGACACTCGAGAGCCGTGCAGCTCGGGCCGTGCGTGAGGCCGCTCGGACAACTTTAGTTGAGATTGCGTGGATATCCCCCAAGCATCGATCCGGTTCTCACAGAATACTCATGGGTATAGACAACATGCCCTTTCTTTCTGTTCGAGACCGTCATTTGTGCTCAGCTATGCGCGCCCATTCATTAAGGAATAATTTATAACTCGTCGTTCTTCTGCCGTTGACGGGGTGTCTCGGATACTACCGCATCCTGGTGCAGGACGGTGTCTACGACGCCTTTACCAAGCGCCTCGCCGTGAGCGCCGGGGCGATGAAGGCCGCGGACGGGTTCTAGCCGGGTGCGGTGACCGGCCCGCCGATCGACATGAAGGCGGTCGAGAAGGTCGAGGCGCACATCGCCGACGCCGTCAAGAAGGGCGCCAGAGTGGTCACCGGCGGCAAGCGCGCTGCCGGTCAAAATGAGGGCGGGGCGGCAGCTTCTTCGAGCCGACGGTACTGACCGGTGTGACGACCGACAGGGTCATCACCAAAGAAGAGACCTTTGGCCCGGTCGCCCCGCTCTACCGCTTCGAGACCGAGAACGAGGCCATCAAAATGGCCAACGAGACCCCCACCCTAACCCTCCCCCGCGGGCGGCCGCTCG
>JBARIB010000477.1:0-1741 GCA_049799535.1 Allostellaceae bacterium
GGGCGGCTCGATCGGCATGGGGATGCCGGTCGCGACCGGCGCTGCCGTAGCCTGCCCCGACCGCAAGGTGATCTGCCTCGAAGGCGACGGCAGCGGTATGTACACATTGCAGGCCTTGTGGACCCAGGCGCGCGAGGGGCTCGATGTCACAACGCTTCTATTCTCGAACCGCAGCTATGCGATCCTCAAAGGCGAGCTTGCCAATGTCGGAGCGGGAAATCCCGGCAGGAAAGCGCTCGACATGCTGGATATCGGCCACCCCGACCTCGACTGGGTCGGGCTGGCGCGCGCGATGGGCGTGCCCGGAGCACGAGTTACAACGATGGAAGCGCTCAACCGCCGTCTTGCGGAGGGGATCGCCTCGCCGGGTCCGTTTCTCGTCGAGGTCATCCTCTAACAACGCTCGGGTCGGGACTACGATCACCTAAATCGTGCTCCTCGGCCGCGAAATATCGGCTGCGAAAACCACGCCACTCTTGCGCCGTTCGCCTCAACCGGTTTCGGGTTGGAACGCTGGTCGGGACAGCGGTTCCGACCACGACATGACGGCGCTTTGCTAAACAAACCGCTCCACCCGCTGAGCGGTTTGGATATCCCGACAGGCGAAGATACCCTTTTTTCTCATCTTTCTTGCCTGGAGTTCGGTGATCCTTTGCGCCGCCTCGTTTCTGGCGGCGGCGGCTACATTGTTTCTGTCATAGGGTAGATTACTGGCCTTGGCGATTTTCGTGCTGGCATTGGGATTGGCTATCATTGCCTTTGGTCGCGAACCAATCCGACCAGAAATCCATGCATTAGTTGTAAACTCAGACCCTCCGCCGCGCTCGATACGCTGCGCAAGTCCACACTGACGGGGAGCCTCAGAGACGCGGTCTCTCTTTTACTTGGCACGATGCTGGTGGCGCTTTCGGGCACTTTTCCGTTTCTACAGGAAATAACCGTCTTCATTATCGGAGCCGCGCTGATGGTTGCCGACGCAATCAGGCTCATTACGCGATCTGTGCGCAACTCCCGATCAAGCCGCGAGTTGTGATGCTCAAAGGATCGACGGGTTGGGCCGAACGCGCTAGGGTTGCCGGCGATAGAGGAGGATAGACAATATGCCGCTCAACGCTCTCCACCACGTGACTGTGAAGACTGCCGATCTCGAAGCGACACGGGATTTTTACCGCGATATCCTGGGCCTTGAAGTCGGTTTTCGCCCAGACCTCGATTTCCCCGGCTATTGGCTCTATTGCGGCGACGTGCCGGCCGTGCATCTGGTCCCGGAGGGCAGTGCAATCGGCGGCGGCCCCTCACCGGATACCGGCCCATTCGATCACTTTGCGTTCCTGGCGAGCGATTTCGATGGCATCAAAGCGAGGCTCGACAAGCAGGCCATCAAATACCGGGAAAATCACATCAACCGCCCGCCGATCGATCAGCTGTTCTTCCCGGACAACAACAACGTAATGGTCGAGCTGAATTTCCCGCGCAGCTAAGGGTCTGGCCGATGGGGGGGGCGACAGCCGCGACCCCCGGCCGCGGTACCCTCAAGGGCGGCAAGCAACACAAAGTCAAAGCCGCCCTCGCCACATGCTTATCAGGAGATGAGTTCCGATTGCCGCAAAAGCGCAATTCCGCGCGCGTCCAGCTTATCCCGAATAATGTCGACCTTTTGGCGGCGGTCGACCCAAGGTGAGATCGCGCTGCGGAAACACGATTTTATTTCGCCCCTTCGATAGCTGTACCGAACCAGAGG
>JBARIB010000478.1:0-6784 GCA_049799535.1 Allostellaceae bacterium
GGCAACTGTCGTGATCGACCCTGGCCATGGCGGGCCGGATCCTGGAGCGATCGGCAAGAGCGGTGTTTATGAAAAGGATATCACGCTATCAGCGGCATGGGAGTTTGCCCGTCAGCTCGCCGCCACACGCCGCTACCGCGTCGTCCTGACCCGCAGCAAAGACGAATTCATTCCGCTCCGGGAGCGGGTTGCGCGGGCTCGTGCCTGGCACGCGGACCTGTTCTTGTCGATCCACGCCGATGAGCTGCCCGATCCGCAGAAGCGCGGGCTTTCGGTATTCACCTTGGCGGAAGCCTCCGATCGGGACGCAGCCGTTTTCGCCGCTCACGAGAACCGGGCCGATCTCGTCGGTGGCATGAACCTTGCCCGGCAACCTCGAGAGGTCGGAGAACTTTTGATGGACCTGGCACGGCGGCAAACCGGAAACCTTTCGATCACCCTCGCCCGCAAAATAGTCGACCAGCTGTCACGAGAGGTGATCCTGCTCGATCATCCGCAGCGCTCCGCAGAGTTCGTTGTGCTGACGGCGCCAGACATTCCGTCGGCCCTCGTTGAGCTCGGCTGTGTCTCGAACCCACAAGAAGAGCACCTGCTGCAGCAGCATGCCTACCAAAAAAAGCTGGCCCGCGGGCTGGTGCGCGCCGTCGAGGCTTATTTCGCCCTCGCTAGGAATTGAGCACACCTAGGCGGCGGCCGGTTCGACTTTAGTCGAATACCCGACGGCAGGTTTATCCGAACCGGTTCGAGCGGGGAAAACCGCTCGGCACGAGCCGTCCGGCGGCGCCACGGGAGCCGAGCCATGGGGTCAGGTCGGTTTCGCTGCGGACCCGGTTCTCGCCTTGCCGCCAGGACAGGCCGTCGGCGAGGCGGAGCACCTTGCAATCGACGAGCCCGCCTGATTTGTAGCGCTGTAAGATTACACCGCGGCCGCGCGTCATCAGCGGGATTTCCTCGAGCTTGACGATCAGCATCTTGCGGTTGTCGCCGAGAATGGCCACAGCGTCGCCCAGCTCGGCCTGCGTGCAGACCCGGGCAACCGCACCCTCGCTCGGCGTCAATACTTGCTTGCCCGCTCGGGTCTGTGCCAATGCCTCTTCACCGTCGACAACAAACCCACGGCCGTCGCTGGCCGCCAGCAAGAGCTCCATAGCGGGGCGGTAGGGCAACATCGCGACGATGTCATGCTCGTTCGGCAGATCGATCATCAGCCGCAATGGCTCGCCGTGCCCGCGCCCGCCCGGCAGCCGATCGACGCCAATCGTGTAGAACCGGCCATTCGTGCCGAAGACGATCAGGCGGTCCGTCGTCTCGGCATTGACCGCAAAACGCGGTCCGTCGCCCTCCTTATACTTCTGATCGGCCGCCGAGACGTTGTGCCCCTTGACGGCGCGGATCCAGCCCTTGGCGGAACACAAAACCGTCACCGGCTCGCGCTCGACCAATGCCTCGGCCGGGATCTCGATCGGTGCCGGAGCGGCGGCAATCTCGGTGCGCCGGCGGCCCAGCGCTGTATCGCCGCCAAACTCGTCGGCGGTCGCTTTAACCTCTTTCGCAATCGCGGACCATTGTCTTCTCTCGCTCGCCAATAATGCGGTGAGTTTTGCCTCCTCGGCCGATAGCTGATCGAGCTCCTTGCGGATCTCTATCTCCTCAAGTCGGCGCAGCGCGCGCAGACGCATGTTGAGGATTGCCTCGGCCTGAACCTCGGTCAGGTCCCAACGCATCATTATTTCGGCCTTGGGGTCCTCGCCCTCGCGAATGATGCGGATCACCTCGTCGAGATTGAGGTAGACGATGATCTGACCGCGCAGAATCTCCATGCGCCGCGCCACCGCCGCGAGCCGGTTTCGGCTGCGCCGCTGCAATACCTCGCGGCGATGATCGAGAAAGGCCTGCAGCGCCTCCTTGAGGTTCATGACCCGCGGCACGCCGAGCGGATCGAGCACGTTCAGGTTGAGTGGCACGCGAATTTCAAGCTCGGTTAGCCGAAAGAGTTGCTCCATCAGCATCTCGGCATCGACATTGCGGTTTTTGGGCTCGAGCACGAGCCGGACATCCTCTGTCGACTCGTCCCGGATATCGGCGAGCAATGGCAATTTCTTTTCTTCGAGCAGAGCCGCGATCTTTTCGATCAGCCGGCCCTTCTGCACCTGAAACGGCATCTCGGTGACGACGATCTGGTAAAGACCGTGGCCCAATGCCTCGGTTTTCCAACGTGCTCGCAGGCGGAAACTGCCGCGCCCCGTCTCATAGGCTTGTCGGATGTATTCCGGTGCTTCGACCAAGACGCCGCCGGTCGGAAAGTCGGGTCCGGGAATGAGGGGATGCAGCTCGGCGACTGGGCAGGCCGGTTGCTCGATCAGGTGCAAGAGCCCGGCGCACAGCTCCCCGACGTTATGCGGCGGGATGCTGGTTGCCATGCCGACGGCGATGCCCGATGCGCCATTGGCGAGCAGATTCGGGAAGCGGGTCGGCAGGACAACGGGCTCCTGGTCCTCACCGTCATAAGTCGCCCGAAAATCGACGGTGTCTTCGTCGATGCCCTCGAGCATCGCCTGGGCGACCGCCGACAGACGGCTTTCCGTGTAGCGCATCGCCGCTGCGTTATCGCCGTCGATATTGCCGAAATTCCCCTGCCCGTCGACCAACGGATAGCGCTGCGAAAAATCCTGTGCGAGGCGCACCAGCGCGTCATAGACCGCCACCTCGCCATGGGGATGGAATTTGCCGATCACGTCGCCGACCACCCGGGCACATTTCTTGTAACCGGCTGCGGGATCGAGCCGCAGCTGCTGCATGGCGTGCAGGATCCGACGATGCACCGGCTTGAGCCCGTCGCGCACGTCTGGCAGCGAGCGCGACATGATGGTCGACAGTGCATAGGACAAATAGCGCTCGCCCAGCGCATCGGCGAAATCGACATTGCGGATCTCGCCGGAGATATCAGCAACAGTCATATGGAACCCTCGATCCACAAGGTCTTCACCCGCGTGGAAGAGCTTGAAACAATTGCTTGCATTGCCATGGTGCGCCGCCGCGGACGCACGGTACTGTCCAATACAGCCGGTAAAGGCTCTAAACGACGGCGATCTGCTCCCGCAATTCGCCGGTAAACAGGCTCTTCGGGATCATCGCGTGCACGCCGCGCACGATATCGACGACCTGCGTCACCCGGAAACTCACTGCGATGCTGCATAAAGCGTAAGCGTCGAGCGGCGTCAGCTTGGCACGCGTCGCGAGAAAATCGATGGCATTGCGGGCGGCCAAGGTCATCGCGGTATTGAGGTCTTTGTCGAGACCGACGGTGATCCAGTGGGTCGCGGTTTCGGCCACCGGCCAGTGAAACTTCTTCTGCTTGTGCAATACGATTTGGAGCAGCACTTCCTGCATCCGAGTTTCGAGCGCGGTCAGGCTGATCTCTCCGTCGCCCTGCACGGCGTGCGAGTCGCCGGTATAGATCAGCGCGCCCGGCTGCCACACCGGCAGGTACAGAACCGAGCCTTCCGTCAGCTCGCGCAAATCGAGATTGCCGCCATGCGGACCCGGCGGCACCGAGTTCGTAACGCCCTGGCTGAGCGGCGGGAAGAAACCGTCGGGCGGAGCCACACCCAGCGTGCCCTGAAACGGCGTCAGCGGAATATTGATGCCGGGTGCGAACTTTCCCTGCATCGACCCCAGGTCGAGATCGACGTATTTGATCTGTCCCTGCGGGAAATCCTGCGGCAGCAACCCGGTGCCCAACGCGGCCGGGTTGTTGAAGACCGCTCCCCAGTTCGCCGGCTTGAGACGCTTATAGCGGATCTCGACGACATCGCCGGGCTCGGCGCCCCTGACGGCTATCGGGCCGATGATCGAATGGGGCCCGCGTCCCGGATTGCTCGTGCGCAGCTCGGCCAAGCGGCCGATCGGAACCCCGGGCTCGAGTTCGTTGAGAAAATGCGACCAGGTGTTCGGATAGCGGATCCACTCGCCGGAATCGATCGTCAGGATCGCCGGCAACGTCGCATCGAACACGCCGAGCCGCACCGTCTCCTTATTCGAATCGACAGTGTGAACCCGGCCGGACGCGCCTGCGGTCGGCGCTTTTTCGCTGGCGGCATGCGCGAGCCTGCCGAACCATGGTCCGACGGCCGCGAGCGCGCCCATGAAGCTGCTGGCCCGCAGCAGTTGCCGCCGCGCCCGCCCGCGCGCGCTTAGAAACCCGTCAAACCGTTCTTGGTCAACCTCGTCCATATGCAGCAACCGGTCCGCTACCCGCCTGTCGAACGCGCCGTCCTTGATGTCCTCGCGAATGACGCCGGTGCCCTTTTCATCGCCGCAGCCGAACAATCCGCCGCAGTCGTGGTGGCGAATCAGAGTTGGTGGTTCGGACCGATGATCATGCTGGTGCATCACGGCAACCCCATGGCTCATTAACTCCCTATCAGTCCGCATCGAGCATGCCGCGAGCGCCGCGTCAAGCAGATCGGGCTTTGACCAGTTGGGTCCAGTTGGGTCCCCGCGCCTCGATTTACAATCGAACCTGTACCGCCAATTGCTGGCGGCTGCTTCCGCAGCAAATCTGCGGCGAGGTCCGTCCAATAATTGCGATCCGGCCACCTTATCCCGACGCTTCACAGGCCCGAACTAGGCAGCGATCACGCGACAATTCTGATGGGCTGGGCACTGTGCAATAGCGAATCAGCAGTGCGGCCCGCAAGCCGGCTATGAGTCGAGCCCGCGATCTCGATTGCGGTTACTGGCATTCGAGCTCAGTCGACGCCGACCGCAGCGCCGAGGGTTTCACCGATTGCCCGGTTGAGCACAAGGTCGGCGAGGTGGTCCAGACCAGTCGGCTCGCGGTTGATGATGATGAGGCTCGCGCCGTTATGCTTTGCGAGCTCGGGAAAGCCGGCTGCCGGATAGACCACGAGGGATGAGCCGGCGACGATGAACAGATCGGCGGCGCGGGTCTCGATTTCGGCGTGCCGCATCGCCGCGACGGGCATGGCCTGGCCGAACGAGATCGTTGCGGTTTTGACATAGCCACCGCAGTGGTCGCAGATCGGTGCATCGCCGTCGCCCGCGAACGCGGTGCGCAATGCCTCGAGCTCGTAGCGCGCCTTGCAGTCGAGGCAATGCGCATAGGTGGTATTGCCGTGCAGTTCGACAACGCGTTCGTCGGCGATACCGGCGGCTTGATGCAGCCCGTCGATGTTCTGTGTGATCACGGCGGCGGCCTTACCGCGGCGTACGAGCTCGGCGACGGCGCGGTGGCCGCGGTTCGGCCTTGCCTTGCGAAAGGTCTCCTCCATCGCAAAGCGCCGCCGCCAGGTCTCGCGGCGAGCCTCCTCGGAGGCGAGGAAGTCGGCGAAATCGATTGGCACCATGCGCGTCCAGATCCCGCCCGGGCTGCGAAAATCGGGAATTCCCGACTCGGTGCTGATACCCGCCCCGGTGAACACGACGGCCCGGTGAGCCCGCTCAATCGCTTGCGCAAGCTCGGCGACTTCATGGTCGATTATCATATCGCGAATTTTGGCAAATGAAATGCGAGCCGCCAAGGCCTGGTCTCCAGGCTCTAATGCGCGCTCAAGCTTGCGGTTGCAGATCTCAGCCGGTTGCAGGGCGTTGCGGCTTGCGACAGACTGCCGGTTCCAGGAGGATGGTGCCATGCCCGCCTATATTGTCGGGGATATCCACATAACCGACCCCGCTGCGTTTAGGGCTCATGTGCCGGTCGCCTTGGCCACGGTCGCCCGGTTTGGAGGGCGGGTCATCGCCGGCGGCGACAAGGTTGATTTGCTTGATGGCGGACCGATGCCGGAGCGGATCATTATCATCGAGTTTCCCGATGCCGAAACCGCCCGGCGTTGGTACCGGTCCGATGAATACCAGGCGGCTTTGAACGTGCGGCTGTCGACATCAGAGGGCCGGGTCTTTCTGATCGATGGCGTCGAACCGTCATTACGGCCAGCCTGGCCCGGCACGTAGCGGGCTCCCCTTGCGCGAGTCGTTCGGAGCGTGAGCTTATTCGGCCCCGAGAACTGCGATTCCCAGAGCAGTGGCGGCGGCACGTAGATCCTGGTCGAGCGAGGCCAGCGGCAAGCGGCGGCGCTGAGCAAGTTCGAGATAGGCCGCGTCATAGCTTGACAAACTGAACCGTTCGGCGAGGAAGACGGTTTCGGTCCATGCCTGACTCGCTGTCTCGTCGTCGAGTTTGATTGGCAATGCACGAAGAAGACTCGCCAGGCGTTGCCGTCGGAGCGCATCCAGACGACCACGACGCTCGGCGACGAGTAGGCCGTTTAGAGCTTCGAGGGGCCAAATCATCGGCGCCCAAGCACCGGATTCGCCCACCTGCTCCAAGAGGGCGGTAGTCACCGCCGTCCGCTCATCCTCGAAGCACCAAGTGAGCGCCACGCTGTTGTCGAGGACAAAGGTCACGAGCGTCCATCGTTGATCAGATCTTTGATCTTTAGACCCCCGAGCGTGACCCCGCGGCTCGCCTCAAGCAGCCCCGCGACCGCGCGTCTGGCGGCTTCCCGATCGAACCCAGGGTCGGCAGGAATCAGCCTGGCAACCCGCTTGCCGCGCCGGGTGATGACGATCTCTTCCCCGCGCTCCACTTCATCCAATAGAGCGCCAAGTCGGTTCTTTGCCTCGAACGCTCCGACCTGTCGCATGATGCTTGCCGCCATCTAGACTATGATCCAGCTTACTAAGCTGCAATGGCATAGTCCACCAGTTGCCTTGCTCTGCCGCTTCCCGCGCCTGCTCAGCTGCTCTACGATCGACACCAACG
>JBARIB010000479.1:0-5544 GCA_049799535.1 Allostellaceae bacterium
GCCGACGTGCTCGCCCGCATCGCCGATCATCCGGCGCGGCGCATTGCCGAACTCCTGCCCTGGAACTGGCAACCGCTCGACGCCACCCGCGCCGCCGCCTGAGCCGGCCCCCTCGCCGAGCGCTTACATTTGACCCAGAGTGGCGGATACTTGCTGAGACGCTCGGCGATGGCGCGAGATTGTTGCGATCGCTCATATTGCGGGAGCTGGCTTGCTGCGTGCCGCGCATCGATGCAGATCAACCCTGATATAAGAGATCGGTTCGAATGTCATAGAGACGCCAGTGCTCCCACCCGAACGACCAACAGGAAAGCGTCGTTCCCGCCGCCGGAGGCACCGGATCAACCCGAAGAATTGAAGCTTTTTGAGATCTCCCGGACCGGAGGAGCTTGCGGTGCCAGCTTAACGATCTCGGTCGCCGATTGCGACGCCGGCAGCGGCGGACGGACCTGGATAGGCACGACAGTAGATCGATCGCTATTGAGCGCGGTGCTCGACCAGCACCTTAATGACGCCTCAAGGAAGGATTCGGTGGACGCGGAAAGAGGGCGCTACGGCGAGCTCCATCAAGTGCTCGTAACGGTAAATGTATCGGTGTTGACTTCCGCCGATGCGCTCCTCCGGAGAGAAAGGCACCCGAAACGCCGGAGCAACTTGACGTACTCTACCAACGTCGAATGAGAGCCACCGGTGCGAAACCCAAACTGGGTCAAAACCCAGAGCGCTCGCGCGCGGGCAAGAGAGATTTCCGGGATAGCATCATGGACGACCAACAACTCCTCTAGGTGACGAGTGTGGCATCCCCCAATATGAGTGTATTTGGCATGGCCAGCTCTCCCGCATAGAGGCCGACAATCCAGAGCAGTATCGAGATCCCTAAGCCCGATACGCAAGGGCACCTCAGCGTTGGACGCCTAGCGCGGCGTGATTCCCATCGCGGCGCAACCCGCCAAGGTCGGGGTGTTCGTGCCGAACAGGAGTTCTTCGTCAGCACCGCGGTACTCCTTCCGCCATGTCTCATTCCGCTCGCAGATGCCGGACATAGCTTCGCCCTTACACCTCCACTCCCGGAAGCACGGATGCCTCGGCGGGCGATAAGATCGTGTTCCATGCGTTGGTCGGTATCTTCCGGTTCAGCCGCTCGTCACGTATCACATTCATCGGATCGAGACCGTCGCGCACCCGCTTGATCTGCTCGCGCAATGTCCGCCGCAGCATGGCGATGCCGGTATCGGAGGTCGCGAGATTTTCGAGGGCATGCACAGCGGTTCCCCGCTGACCCTCCTGAGCCTCGAGGTCATCGGGCTTGCGCTGACGCTCTTCGTAGGTTCGCGATAGAACCGACCCCGGCCTGATCTCTTGGACGGTGTCTGTTCTAGGCCGCCAATTCTTCTTCGGCTCGCCGTCCTCGAGAGGCCAGGCAACGATATTGAGGCCAGTCACATGCTGGTTGTCGACCGGAACCGCCCAGGAGAGCTCCGAGCAGCACTCCTGGCGCTTCAGCGTCGTGCCGAGCTCGCGGATATTGGGGATCAGGAACGCGTTCGGCACGACGCATTCCGCGTGGCGCACGAAACGATTGCCATTTGGCAGATCCTTGACGACGCGGTAGCGGACGCCGAGCGCGGTGTTCTCGAAGCCGATCTGTGCAGCACCCTGCATCAATGCGCCCTCGAACTGGTCGCCGCTGATCGTCTGGTGCAGCATCAAGAGGTGCCACGGATCGACAATGTTCTCGTAGTGCTGCAGCCAATTGCAGTCTGTGACAAACCCGACGGAGTACTCGTCCCATAAGCGCATCCCACGCAGCACAACATCATTGCGGTACCGGGTGTCGATGATTGTCGTACATCGGGAAGAGAGGCTCGGTCCCGGGCGGGCCCATAGACAAAAGCCAGCCCGCCATACTCCAAAGTCGGATAGGCGGGATGCCAGACATCCATGCGCTTGCAGAACTCTGCCGTCTCGCAGGGCATTTCGATGCACTGGCCCTGCGTGTCGTAGAGCCAGCCGTGATAGCAGCAACGTATCCCCCTCTCCTCGATCCTTCCCCACTCGAGAGAGGTGCCGCGATGCGAGCAATGCGGCTCGAGCGCGCCGGCGCGCCCCTTCTTGTCGCGGAAGACGACGAGCTCCTCACAGAGCAGCTTCACCTTTTTCGGCAAATCGCGGAGCTCATCCGAGGTGCACACCGGCTGCCAATAGCGGCGCAGGAGCTCACCCATCGGGCTCCCGGGCTCGACGGAGGTCAGCTCATAGTCAGGCGGCGGTGTCTGTCGTCCGTATGCCGATCGCATCACTCCCTCCCATGATTGTCGCTGCACGGCGTTTTCACAGGCGCGGGTCCGGCACTTGGGCCTACATCCGGCAGGCGTTTATATTCCGGGCATGTGTGGCCGGGCTCGCCTCTCCTCCGACGTCACCGGATGAGATGACGTGCCGGCCCGTTAACGCACGGGTGGGCAATGTCAAGAATAATGACCAGAGCCTGATCGAGCGTATTATCGATGCGGCGTAGGCACGCTCCATCGGCCACTCGGGAGGAAATCATGAGGTCCAGCTGCTTCCTCATGTCCTTTGTCATCCTGGTTCTCACAGGTTGTGCCCAGGGCATACCCCCGCAGGGTCAGGGCCTATACGCGCCCAACTTGCCCGGAAGCGACGCGAATATGCACGAGCATGGCGGCGGGGACGGTGGCGGCGGGGACGGTGGCGGCGGTGGCGGTAGCATGTAGCCGGCAGAGAGTGCCGTAGACAGCTCAACGGAGGAGGCGACGCTGTGACGGAAGAGAACACCGTGACGACGGTTGCGATCATTGGGACGGGAATCGGTGGTCTCTATCTCGTCGCTGAATTGGGCATCGCCGGGTTCAAATTGCGCCTCCACGATATCGATGATGCAAGGCTCTCCGAAATTCGAGCGCGCGGCGGGGTGGATGTCGAGGGCGAGAAGGGTGGGTTTGCTGCCGTCGAACGTGCAACGACGGATCTCGCACTTGCGATCGACGGCGCGGACGTAATCATTGTCGTGACTGGCGGCAACGCGCAGGCAGTGGTGGCGCGATCGCTTGCACCTCTCCTCCGAAACGGTCGGGTGATTCTATTGATCCAGGGCAACACCGGAGGCTCGCTGATCGTGCGCCGGGCCTTGGACGACGCCGGCTGCCGGGCGGAGGTCGACGTCGCCGAAATGGACAACTACCCCTACTCATGCTGGCGTCTGTCGCCGACGCGAATACGGCCGATCGTCAGGAAACGTTGGCTACAGATCGCGACCTTCCCAGGTAACCGTATCAGCGCCGTCTTTCCGCGCTTGTCACCGCTGTTCCCGGAGGCAGTTGCGGCGCCGAACATCCTGTACACCGGTTTCACCAACGCCAATGCGATGCTGCATGTGGCGAACTGCGTCGCCAATGCGGGACGCATCGAGAGCGGGGCCGACTATAAATTCTACGCGGAGGGCGTGACGCCAGCGGTTGCCCGGCTATACCAGGCGATCAATGGCGAGCGTGTCGCCGTCGCTGCGGCGCTAGGGGCCTCGGTACCGACCCTGGCCGATTGGTTCGACCGGGTCTACGGCGTGCGCGGAGCGACGCTTGTCGAGACCTGTCGTCGGCTCACCTACAACAGCGATGGGCCCTATCAGGCGACGGGGACGCCGAAGTCGCTCGATCACAAGTTCATCACCGAGGACGTCCCGACCGGTCTCATTCCAATGAGTGCACTGGGTGCCGCGGCGGGCGTGAGGACCCCGGCGATCGATGCCCTCGTCGAGATCGTCCGAGACATGACCGGGAGGGACATTGCGGCCGAGGGGCGCACGCTCGAGCGCTTGGGCCTGCGGGGTATGGACGCGCCGCAGATCCGCCGTGTTGTGGTGGAAGGGTTCGGTTAGGCGGGATTGATCTCGGGCCCGCCCTCACAAAGGCGGTGGCGGCTGTGGAATTTTTGGAGGAGAGAGAGCTATGCGCATACACAATCTCTATACCGATGCCAGCGGCCAATCGCATTTCCGCGACATCGAAGTCGAGTGGGTCGAGGAGCGGCGAGGCAGCAAGCTTTCCAAGCGTCTGCCGGCTACCGGGATCATCTTCCGCGAAACCCAAGCCGAACACGACATCGACTGGCATCCCGCGCCGCGCCGGCAATACATCGTCAATCTCGATGCCGGGGTGAAGATAACCGCCAGCGACGGCGAGAGCCGGGTGATCGGGGTCGGCGAAGTGATCTTGGTCGAGGACACCACCGGCAAGGGCCACTTGTCGCAGCACGTCGAGGGTAAGATCCGGCATTCGATTTTCGTAACGATAGATTAGCCGATGCCTTGACGAGCGCGAAGGTCCGAAGCTGCTTGAGATCTTGGGAATTGGCAGCGTCTCGGATCTCGCAGGAGTTGGTAGCGGTGGCGTCCGGCCGATGGGTGCGGTAAGAAATTTCGGACCGAGCGCGTCGCGTCGCGGCCGGGCTTTGGGGAGACCCCAGCTGTGCAGCGCCAGGACAGGTATGAGATCAAATCATCGCTGATTTCGCAGCCTGAGCCGGCTGCATTGATCGACGGCCTTGCGCAGCTTCAGACAATTACAGCGCGGTGGGCCACTCGTTGGTGAAGCGTTCTCGTTGGCTGAAATCTCCATCTCGACCTCGGATCATCGCCGAGCTGAATGGCCAGGAGGTCAAGCTGTTCAAGGTGCAGGGAACATTTCCGTGGCACCCCACGATGACGTGGAGGAGATGTTTCCTGGTATGGCATGGCCGCTTGCGCGTCGAGTTCTGGGACAGAATTGTCGAGCTGGGACCGGGCGAACTTGTGGTCGTGCCTCGCGGTGTCGAACATCGCACGGCTGCCGACGAAGAAGCCGAGGTGATCGTCTTGAGCCGGCGGGTGTCCTGAGTACAGGGAACGTCATCGACGAAAAGTTCACTGCGCCGACGGGCGCGAGGATTTGAGGCAACAACATACGTCGTGTCGATCGCTGACATCCATTTGGCAGCGCGGCGCATTTCGATGCCCTATCTGCATAGACCACACGCGAATGAACCAGCTATGTTGATCAGTCCCGCCATTATCGGCGTGCTCGCCGCCGCCGGCGGCCCAGCCTCGATACGATCGGCAGGTCCGGCTCCCGGGGTTTATCGCTGCGGCTTTGCCGTCTTTACGGGTGGTCTGTCGCGGCCGCTTAGCACCAACCAGGGCTCGTCGGACCGCTACTCGAAACTCACCGCGCGACCGGTATCAGACGCGTGCCTGATGGCATCAACCAAACGGTGCAACTCGACCGCTGTCTCGAAACTTGGCGGGTGACTTCCGCCGCCTTGGATCGCCCGAGCGAAGAGAGTATACATTTGACCGACGTTGATGGCGTCACCTGACGGCGTTCCGGGCGCGGCGAATGTGAAGCGCTGTGGCACGGGGATCGCTGCCAACGTGTTTGCGCCCTTCGCCCCCTGCAGGGAGACCTGGCTCAACTGCGGAGAGTCCTTGCCGCTTGCGACCAAGGTCCCATCGCGGCCGTAAATTTCCATGCGATAGCCGCTGCCGGCGAA
>JBARIB010000480.1:0-11555 GCA_049799535.1 Allostellaceae bacterium
AAGAGCGCGTGCCCGAGCACAAGGCCGCGGCGCTCTCGGCGCTGCTGTCCGATTTCAGGATCGAGCGCCGGCTGACGAAGGCGGACGGCGGAGACTTTGGCGCGATCGCCGGATGGTTTGGCTCACGCCGTCAAGGCTACGCGAAGAAGCACGCGGCGGCACTTGGGCTGCCGTTGCTCCTATTTGGAGAAGGCTTGCTCTGTGCCCCTCCGGGATGGGGCCGGCCAACGCCTGTGCTGAGCGCGACAGCACTTATGATGACGGGGCCCGAATCTACCGCCGATCTCCTCGATGCGGGCCGGCTGCTTGCTACTCGCGGATGGGAAACCGGGGGATTACTGGCTCGCGCGGCGGCGGCGAGATGCGACATGGCGACGCGGCGCCTTGGCGGCGCTTGGTGGACCTCAGGGATTGGTTCCGAGCTCCTGCCAAGTGACGGGTTTGCGCTGATCATCGCGGATGAAGGGCCGATTGGATCGCCCTCCCCTGCCCTCCTCCGCGCAATGCTCGACGCCGCTTTGGCGGAAAATGAACCGCGACGCGTTGTGCTGCTGGCGGGCGCAAGCGATCGCCAACGCCACCAGCTCCGTCGCTGTTTGCGCGAAGCGGCCAAGCGTGGCTGTACTGTTCTCGCTGAACCGGTCAGTCGTTGGGAGGCGATCGAGAGAGCCGGGTGTGTGTACACGGCAGGCGGTAAAACCGGATTTCTCGCGCTGATGGCGGGCGCCAAAACCCGCTGCTTTGCTGATTCGTTCTATTCCGGCTGGGGACTTACGACGGACGAGCCCGGACTCCGGCCGAAGCCGTTCCGCCGCACAATCGACGAGGTATTCGCGGGCGCCTGTCTCCTCGCCACCCGCTGCCTCGACCCCTACCACATTAAGCCCGCTTCATTCGAAGACAGCCTCGACCTGATCGCCGAATGGCAAAAAATCGAGGCTGCCAACCGCGGTATAGCAGTCGCAATCGGGATGTCCTTCTGGAAACGCCGGCAAGTCGCCTATTTTCTGCGGTCGAGCGTCGGAACGCCGAGCTTTCGACGCTCCGTGAAGACGGCGGTCCGAACGGCGCGGTCCCGGCGCAAAGGTGCCATTGCCGTCTGGGCCTCCCGCAGCCCGCCCGGCCTCGCCGATGCGGCCCAGCGTAATGGCATTGCTTTAATTCGCATCGAGGACGGGTTTATCCGCTCGGTCGGACTCGGCTCCGATTTCACGCCGGCCGCATCGCTCGTGCTCGACCACCATGGCATGCATTTCGATCCGAGCGTGCGCAGCGATCTCGAACGACTATTGTTCGAGGCCGAGTTCGATGGAGCGCTAATCGAGCGCGCCCGCGCCCTGATCGCCCGCCTCGTGATCGGCGGCGTCACCAAGTACAATCTCGGAAAAGGCGCGCTGACGATCGGCTGGCCTGCCGGCAGACGGCGCATCCTGGTTCCAGGCCAGGTCGAGGACGATTTGTCGGTTCGGCTTGGCGGCGAAGGAATCAGCGGTAATCTCGATCTGTTGGCCCAAGTGCGGTCCGTCAACCCCGACGCCTTCATCATCTATAAGCCGCATCCCGATGTCGAAGCCGGGCACCGGAATGGGAAAATCCGCGATGACATTGCCGGCCGGTTCGCCGACCTCGTGATCCGAGACGTTTCTACCGCCGCGCTCCTCGGCGAAATCGACGAACTGCATACATTGACATCACTCTCCGGCTTCGAGGCGTTGCTGCGCGGGCGGCAGGTAGTCGTTTACGGCCACCCGTTCTATGCAGGGTGGGGACTGACTTGCGACATCAGAAAGATTGACCGCGGCCGGCACCTTACGCTCGAACAGCTGGTCGCCGGGGCGCTGATCCTCTATCCGCGGTATCTCGATCCGGTGACCCGGCTGCCTTGCGGGCCCGAGCTCATCATCGAACGCCTTGGCGATCCCGAGCTTTGGCGACCGGGTCTTCTCGTCACCGCGCGCCGCCTACAGGGCTTGGCGGCACGGCGGTGGGGGGAATTCACAGGGCACAGCGCCAGGCGCTTGGCCCGACCACTCCAGCCCCCCGGTCGGAACGATTTCAGGACGCCACAGCTTTAACCCCCGGGGATGCGTGCACCGTTTAGCGCCATAATCATTACCGGCGCTTCGAGCGGTCTGGGTGCGGCGCTCGCCATCGCCTATGCCGGGCCACAAGTCGCACTTGGTCTTCTGGGTCGAGATCGGCAGCGCCTGGACTCGACGGCGCGCGCTTGTGAAATAAGGGGGGCGACCGTGAAAACTGCGGCGATCGACGTGACCGAAGCGCCCGTCTTGGCATCATGGCTCCGCCAATTCGATCGCCAGCACCCCGTCGATCTGCTGGTCGCGAATGCCGGTACTTCCGCCGGACCCGACCCCGACAGCCCCTCCGAAGGCATCGAAAAGGCCAGCCGGCAAATCGCGGTAAACTTGCTCGGTGCCATCAACACCATCGAACCGCTCTTGCCCGAATTGTGCTGCCGCAAGCAAGGCCGCGTCGCCGTCGTCGCGTCGATTGCCGCCTATCGCGGATTGCCCTATAGCCCCGGTTATTGCGCGAGCAAAGCCGGGCTGCGCGCGTATGCCGAGGCGCTGCGGCCGCGTTTGGAGCAACGCGGCGTCGGCATGACTGTTGTATGCCCGGGGTTCTTCGCTTCGCCGATGACCGACCGGTTCGACGGACCAACCCCATTTCTACTCAGTAGCGAGCGCGCCGCCCGGATCGTCAAGCGCGCGATAGACCGCGGCCGGCGCCGCATTGCCTTTCCATGGCCCCTCGCGTTCGGGCTTAGGTTCTGTGATATCGCCCCGGCCGTTATCGGCGACGCCATCCTGCGACGCTACCGCTTTCGGATACATTCGACCTGAGCGCGCAATGACCGAAGCGCTGCATGTTGCGGCGGGCGGCTTGCTCGCTCTTGCGGGATGGCTGATCCCCCGACGCGTCGCGAAGACGAGAATTGCCGCTTCGCTGGCTCTTCTTCTCGATTTTCTTCCGATCGTGCTGACCGCCAGCTTGCTGCTCATAGCGACGGGCCGCCCGCTCTTCACCGGCGTGCTCCTGTTCTCGCTTGGTACAGGGTTTGCGTTGGCCGATCGAACGAAACGCGAGGTGTTGCGAGAGCCGGTCGTGTTTTCAGACATGTCCGAGTTCCCGCACGTATTTACCTATCCGCAACTGTATTTACCCTTTGCCGGTCCGGTTTTGGTTGTCGGCGGCGCAGTGGCGGCGCTGGCTCTCTCGCTAGCGCTGTTCTGGTTTGAGCCGGAACTGTGGGAGCCCGATCCGTTGCTGGTGCTACCGGCTTTTCTATTGGTTGGAGCGGGGGTAAGGCTGATTTCACGAGAGCCGGCGCTCGGCGCCGCCGCCCTAGCCTTGCGGCGGCTCGGCGCGACCGGCGAGCCGCTCAAAGATGCGGCGAAGCTTGGGCCCTTCGCGACCATTCTTACCTATGGTCTAATCGCACGTGCCGAGCGCGTGCATCGGCGTGCCCGTCACGCTCCGCATCCGGCACCGCTGCTGAGCCGGCCCCACACCGATGTGGATGTCCCCGTCATCCTCGTGCAATGCGAATCGTTTTTCGATGCGCGTCGGCTGTCGCCCCTCATTCCGCGCGATTTGCTTTCTGGATTCGATGCATGTTGCGAAAGCGGCGCCACTTTTGGCCGTTTCGAGGTATCCGGTTGGGGTGCCAATACGATGCGGGCGGAGTTCGCGGCGCTGACCGGCATCGCGGAAGCGGAACTCGGTTATGATCGCTTCAATCCCTACCACGCATTTGCACGCGCTCCGACAAATTCGCTCGTATGGCGAATGCGCGATCGAGGTTATCGCACCATCTGCTTGCATCCCTTCGACCGTGGGTTCTTCCGACGCGACCTGACCCTGCCGGCGCTCGGTTTCGAAACCTTTCTTGGGCTTGAGAGCCTGGGTGGTTCGCGGCGCCCTCCCTATACTCCCGATCCGGAACTGGCCAATCAGGTGCTCGAAGTGCTCGCCGCCCAGGGGCCGCGTGTCTTTATCTTCGTGATCACGATGGGGAACCATGGCCCTTGGCGCGAAGTGGCTTCGAAAGACCCGGCGCTGAAGCGCCAATTTGATCCGACGGGCCTGCCGCAAGGCGCGGAGCTGCTGAGCTACCTTGAGGGCCTCCGCCAATCGGACGCGATGCTCCAAATCTTGGCCTCCGGACTGCAGGAGGAGTACACCGAGGCGATCCTGGCGTTCTACGGCGACCACCTTCCCAGTTTGCCGCGAGCATTCCGATACTTCGGTTTCGACGAGTGGCACAGCGACTATGTCATGTGGCACAACTCGAGCTTGCCTGCCGGACAGCTGGATTTACCGGCGCATCGGCTGCCGCGACTCATCATCGACGCGCTGCACGCGACCGGGGCGATCGACATGCCAGGGGCACGGGCTCCCGTTTCGACTCTCTACCCTGACCTGTGGAGCGAAACATTAGGGCCAGCTAAAACAATCCGGCCGTTCGGTGCATAAGGTAGGATTAATGCTATGCAGATGCAGGGCCGGGCGGTCATTGTTACTGGCGGCGCCTCCGGGATCGGCAAGGCGACCGCTTCGTTGCTGGCCCGGGAAGGCGCGCGGGTATTCATTGGGGATGTGGACGAGGAGGGCGGGCGAGCGGCTGCGGCGACCGGCGATGCAGAGCGGCTGCAGATCGAGTACCTGCCGCTCGACCTTACCGCTGCGCCATCGATCGAGACATTTGCAGCCGCCATCCATCAGCGCGTCGAGCGTGTCGACGGCTTGGTCAACGGCGCCGGCTGGGATCAGATACAGCCCTTTCTCGAAAACCCGCCCGAAATGTGGGACCGTATCATTGCGATCAATCTGATGGGCGCGGTCCGTTTAACCCGTGCCGTGCTGCCGTCAATGGTCGCGGCTCGCTCGGGCAAGATCGTCAACATCTCGAGTGATGCCGGCCGCGTCGGCAGCACCGGCGAGACGGTCTATGCGGCTGCAAAGGGTGGGTTGATTGCCTTTACCAAGTCCCTAGCGCGCGAGTTGGCGCGGTATCAGATCAACGTCAATTGCGTGTGTCCGGGACCTACCGATACGCCGTTGTTCCAGCGACAACCGGAGCGCATGAAAGAGGCGCTGATCCGCGCGATTCCGTTTCGTCGGATCGCCCGACCAATCGAGATCGCGCAGGCGGTCTTATTCTTCCTAGGCGGGAGCTCGGATTACATTACGGGTCAGGTGCTGAGCGTCAGCGGCGGATTGACAATGGTCGATTGAGCCATGCCGTCTTGGACGTCATGATCGGTCCATAACCGATGGAGCGAGCAACTATGTCGAAGCACTCATCCTGGCTTCTCGTCGCGGCGTTGGTCGTCGCTGTCGTGAGACCCGCCTCGCCGCAGACCCAAACGCCACCCGATCCAGATGCCGCGGCAAACGTGAAACAGAGCCAGCAATATGAGCAGGTACTGCGCGGCAATCCTGCGTTCCGCGCCAAGCGGATGCAGCAGGAATGCGGTCCGATTACAGACCCGCAACTGCATGCCAATTGCGTTGCTTCATTTGGCGGGGATACGGCGCCGCCAAGCAACCGCGGGCAGCGCTGACACAGGAGAGAACAGAAATGCCGAATCCCGCTCCGGGCTTTGCCAGCCGCCCCGATTATCGCGTCGATCTGCTGCCGGAAAGTCGACGCATCAAGGTCGTGTTCGCGGGCGTGACCGTTGCCGACAGCAGCACCGCGCTGCGTGTTGAAGAAACGGGTCACAATCCCGTCTACTACCTGCCGGAAGGGGATGTGCGGCTCGATTTGATGCGCCCGACCGAGCACCACACGCGTTGTCCGTACAAGGGCGAAGCCTCGTATTGGACGATCGACGTCCCCGTTGATACGGGCGGCCACCGGTTGTCGGAAAATGCCGTCTGGGCCTACCCCTCGCCCTATGACGAGGTATCGGGGCTCGCCGGGTATTACGCCTTTTATCCCAACCGCGTCGATTCGATCACCGCCGGATGAGCGGTGCGCCACGAATGCACCTGACGCAGAATTGGGTCGTCCACAAGCCGTGCGCGTCGTCCCGCGGCGGGGTGGTTGTCGCGCAGAGCCAGACGGCAGCCCAACTCGGTGTCGAGGTGCTGCAAGCGGGCGGTACCGCCGTCGATGCTGTCGTCGCCACTGCCTTCGCGCTAGCCGCGGTCGAGCCGTGGAACAGTGGCCTCGGCGGGATCGGGTTTATGGTCGTGCATCCCGCAGGCGGCAAACGGGCCGAGGTCGTCGATTTTGGCCCGGTGGCCCCGCATCGTCTCAACCCGGCCGCCTTTCCCCTAACCGGCGAAATGAGGACCGAGCTGTTTACTTGGCCGCAGGTGGTCGGCGACCGCAACATGCACGGGCCGCTCTCGTTTGCGATCCCGAGCGCGGTGCGCGGGTATGGCCTGGCGGTTGAGCGCTTCGGACGGTTGCCATGGCGCGAGCTGGTTAAGCCTGCAATATCGCTTGCGCGCGCCGGGTTGCCGGTCGACTGGTTCACGACAATAAAGGTCGCAAGCGCTGCGGCCGATCTGCGGCGATATGAGGAAAGCCGGAGGATCTGGCTCCGCGACGATCTGCCGCCCGTCAGCCCCCCCGATAACAGCAGCCTCAGCCTCCCTCTCGGGCGGCTTGCCGACACGCTCGAACGGCTCGCCGATGCCGGGCCAGAGGATCTTTACGAGGGGGAGATCGCGCAATCGATTGCTGCCGATGCGCAGGCCGCGGGTAGTTTCTTATCCTCGGAGGATTTGGCCCGCTGCCGAGCGCGGATCGTCCCGCCGCTGGAAATCGGCTACCGCGGCGTGACACTTCAGGCCGCCCCTGGGATGACGGCCGGACCGACACTGGCGGCTGTTATCGCAAGGCTTGCCGAGCGGCGGTTCGCCGACGTCCCCGATGCAGACTACTTCGAGGCCCTGGGCGAAGCGCTTCGCTTTGCCTACGCCGGCCGCCTCGAGAATATGGGAGATGCCGAGACAGGCTCACGGACCTCGACCACTCACATAACCGCTGCCGATCGGCAGGGCGGCATCGCTGCGTTGACGACGACCCTGCTGTCATCTTTCGGCAGCCGTTACGTCTTGCCCGGGACCGGGATCCTGATGAACAACGGCGTCATGTGGTTCGACCCCCGCCCCGGCCGACCGAATTCGATCATGCCGGGCAAGCGGGCATTGACGAACATGTGCCCGGTCGTCGTGGCGCGCGACGGGCATCCATGGTTCGGTGTCGGCGCATCGGGCGGCCGGCGAATTCTGGGAGCAGTGCTGCAGCTGGCGAGCTTCGTCATCGATTTCGGCATGAAGCCCGAAGCCGCAGCCCACCATCCACGCATCGATGTCAACGGCAGCGAATGTTTTGGGATCGACCGTCGGCTTTCTGCCGCGATCACGGAGCCTTTGCTGAAGCTGCCGGGTGCGACGCTCGTCGAGCACAGCGTCTTCCCGGCTCGATTTGCCTGCCCGAATATGGTTTTGCGCGATTCCGACGGGGTCAATCACGGCATCTCCGACGTGATGTCGCCGTGGTCTGCCGCGGTGGCGGAAGCCGACGCGGCGTGAAAAGCCCGAGACTCTTAGCGCTGCTGCTTTTGCTAATTCCCGCGGGCGCCATTGCCCGCGGTTTCGAAGCGGCTTTGCCGGCCAGCAAGTGGACGGCGACCGATCCGCCGGTCAATCTGGCGCATATCGATTTTGGCGAGATCAATGCTCACCGCGAGGCGGTCGGCTACCATCACCGCCCGAATGGCATCGATCCCGTCGGCGCAAGGCTGCTGCAGATCGTACAGCCGCCGGATGAGCATCAAGTTTATCGCGGACGTGTCGCGATCCGCGACCGGCGGAGCGGCGTGTGGGTTCAAAAAAAAGCGCCATCGACCTTCTTTCCCGATGCGATGTCCGATCCCGATGTCATCGAAGCAATCCTGCTTGCTTTTCACAGCGGCCAAATGCGCGATGACGGTCAGTTCGTCGGTCCTTCCGGTCGCGGCTTTACGATCGAGGGCTGGTTCCAGAATGGCCGAATAAGCGCCGCCTACCCGCTGCGCGGACTGTAATGGTCAAGCCGGATCTGGTCAGCGCCAGGCGACACCCGGCAGGGTTTCTCGAAGCGCGCGCCGGTCTCGGTACGGGCCGTCACGGCGAGATCCTCGCGGATTTTCTGCAGAGCGATGTGCAAGGGGATCTCGCCACCGCCCAAGCGTTGCTGGCGGAGGTCGAGGCGGCCCAACGCGACGAGACGCCGCAGCCGGGCGGGGTCGGCAACGCTTATTCTATCACGATCGCGCCAGACGGCGCGGTCATCCGCAATGCGGTACTCGAAGGTGCGTTGCCGGAACATTTCAGCCTCGGCGAGGTCCGAGTCGCGATCGAGATGTGGATAACTGCAATCGAGCGTGCGCTAGGTCACCTCTGAGGCCGGGCGATCGGCTGTCCGGCCTGGAGCAAATCTGCCGCTTCGCCCATAGTGTCGGCCATGAACGATGTTTCCGAAGCGTCCACCAGGCCTCCCCATCCGGTCGTGCGGCCGCGCGACGCGGCTTCACTGATTTTACTGCGCGGTGCGGGCAAAGCACTCGAAGTGCTCGCCGGCCGGCGGCCGTTACACGTCAGGTTCATGCCGGGCGTGCACGTGTTCCCCGGCGGAGCCATCGATCCGCCTGACCATTCTGCCTGGAATGTCGAAACGGGAGCGGAAGAGCTGGGCCTCAAGCTCGCGCGAAGCGCCCGTGCCGCATTGCGCGAAACCTGGGAGGAAGCCGGAGTGTTGGTTGGCCAGCTCGCCGCTTCGCATGCTGCCGCCGTGCCGGCGACGAGACCGATCGAGCGAGCCTATCGCGAGCGCGGTCTTGTCGCGGCCATGAACGCGCTGACCTATGTCGGCCGGGCGATCACCCCCTCTCACTCGCGCCGACGGTTCAATACCCGTTTCTTTGTGTGCGATGGCGCCAACGTGTTCGGCGAGCCCGCGTCAAGCGAGGAGCTCGAAGAGGTCCGCTGGTATCCAATCGGGCGGCATCCGCTCGAATCCTTCCGTGACGTGACGCGGTTCATGCTTGCTCGGGCCATCGCATTGCGCAGCGGCGGCGCAACCGGCGAGACGCCGTTGTTTTACTGGGCGAAGAACGCTCGCCGCATCGGCGTCTGCCGCGAGGCCGCCGCGCCTGCTAGAGGGGAAGACGCGCCGTCAGCGCGACCGGCGAAACAGTAACTACTTGACCGCTGCCGGACCCGAATTCCGGCTATACGACAATAAAACTGAACCTAAAGGTTTGCGCGGCACCCGGATCGCGGGATTGTCCACCTACCCGCCTGCCTCCCGCAGGGTGAAGGCGAGGCAGGCATTCAAATCTGTCGGCTATTATACCTCCCCATCATTGGCGGCGCGCCCGGTGGGAATCGGCGTCGGCGCAGAATCTGCCCGAACTTTTGCTGCGAGGCGCTTCAGCACCGCAGCCGCCGCGCTAACCATGGGTACGCCCAGCAAGCGCTGATAAGTAGTCGTGAGATGCTGCTGCCCCGCCTCCAACAAGAACAGCGTGTCGCCGATCGGGGAAATCGCGGCACGCGCCTGCCCGAAGTTGAGTGGGTCGATAAAACTGCCGGGCAGTGACACCGCGCTGCCATTACTGCTCGTTCCGAGCTGCGCGTACTCCGATCCCACCTTTCCCGCCGCATAATTAACGGCAGCTCTGAGGTCCGACGGGCAGGGCAGCTGCGGCGGATAATAGGTCTCTATGGTCGGCAGAGTGGCCCAGGCGTTTGGGACGACATCGAGGCTGTTGTAGAAGCGAAAGGCCGTGCTTGGTTTCGTGCTTGTCGGGGCGACAAACAGCCCGTTGTAATAATCCGCGAAATCACTGTTTCCAGGGGACGGCGTGGCAAAGGTATAGACGCTGATATTGGCGGCGCCGACCCAGGTCGCGATACAGGGCGCCAGCGCCGCGGCCAGGCAGCCGCCGAGACTGTGGCCGGTGACCAGGATCTGCGCATGTTGCGCTTTAGCGGTGATGAACGTCTTCAGATCGGCCGCGCCGTCAGCCAGCGACAGCAGGACTTCGAGACCGACAGCTGTGCCTTGTGCGATCTTGACGTTCGGGCCAACCGGCACACCGAATCTCGAGTACTGTGTCAGAGGCAGAAAATTGTCGAAATCTTCGATCCAATCGAGCCAGAACTTCCAGTCGGTGCCGCGCACGGCCACGGCAAACTGGCTGCCCGCGTTGTTCCCAGCCACGTACATCATGTTACTGCGGCCGGGATCCAAAGCTGGGCCCCAGACGACCGTCCAGTCCTGATGACCAGCGCTGTTGAGCCCGCTATCGATGGCATCGATCATCTGTTGCCGCGAAGCATTGGTGTTCTCGTCGACGTAAGCCAGCGCGCTGAGCTGCAATGCGAGCTGCGCAGCGGTCAGGGAGTACGCCATCGCATGTCCTCCGATGATAGCTGCAGACTGTTCGACAAAACATCATGCCGATGCAGAGCGTGTCTCGATGGAACCGTTTCTGCCCGTCTTCGATCTCAGCGGCACACTGGTCGACACCGTGCCCGATTTGCGCGCTGCGCTGAACCAAATGCCGCGCCAGCGCGGGCGCCGGTCCGTTGTCGCCGCCGGAAGTGAGATGCAGCACGCGGCGGCCGAGGATGGCGTCTCGGCGTAAGGCGGATCGCCGATTAGCTTACCCATCCGATAATCGACCGGTTGGGCCAGCTTGGCCTTTCCGGCAAGATTAACTTGGGTGTGCATGGCGCTCCAGAAACAGTAGGTTCGGGCTGAGCAATCGAAGCCCGCATGTTTCCAATGGTTGCGCTATGCTCGGCGCCCTCGATGTATCATTCCGGCTAATAAACCTTCGCTCCTAGGAAGTTTCCTGGCGGATTATAGCATCCGAGGTCGCCTGCGGCGTGACGACGTTGGCGGTGGCAACAATTAAAGCCAAGCTCAACGGTTAAAGCCAAGCTCAACGGTTAAAGCCAAGCTCAACGGGCCGACAATCTTGCCGACGCCGTTCGCGGCCTGCCCGAGGCCGGAAGCGCGCGCACCCAAGCGCACCCAAAAACGCTCCACCGTGTAGGGCGCGAAATTGGCGAAGCCGCCCTCGACGAAAAAAAGTGGAGGCGCAGAGCAAAACCACCATCGCCGGCAGACCGCCGAAAAAGGCGTTTCTGTAATAGCCGGCAGCAGCGAGCACGACGACACCGATCGAGCGAGCCTATGGCGAGCGCGGTCTTGTCGCGGCCATGGACGTGCTGACCTATGTCGGCCGGGCGATCACCCCCTCTCACTCGCGCCGACGGTTCAATACCCGTTTCTTTGTGTGCGATGGCGCCAACGTGTTCGGTGAGCCCGCGTCAATCGAGGAGCTCGAAGAGGTCCGCTGGTATCCAATCGGGCGGCGGCATCCGCTTGAATCCTTCCGCGACGTGACGCGGTTTATGCCTGCTCGGGCCATCGCATTGCGCAGCGGCGGCGCAACCGGCGAGACGCCGTTGTTTTACTGGGCGAAGAACGCTCGCCGCATCGGCGTCTGCCGCGAGGC
>JBARIB010000481.1:0-3630 GCA_049799535.1 Allostellaceae bacterium
ATGCGGAGGAAGATGTGGCGTTTCCCGGCGGCGAGACGGGCCGCGATCTGCAGATGCGCGGGCTTGCTGCGTTGCGCCGGTTTACCGCGGCGCATCCCTATCGCCGGATCGGCGTATCGACCCACGGCGGAATGGTGCGGCAGCTCATGAAGCATGCATTGCCGCCCGGCAGCCCGCCGGCGCCGGTGCGGAACGTCGTGCTTTATGTGCTGCGATACGAGCGGGCCGCCGAGCGCTTGGTCGTCGTCGAAAGAGAGGAAGTAAAAACCTGAGACCCGCCGGTCGCCCTTGGTTTGCGAGCGGTGAGTTCAAGGCCCTGGATATATAGGCGCGCCGGCGCCCTGCAAAACCGGCGGCATTGAACGGCTCCCCTTCTTCAATCGAATTGCATGCTGATGGTTTCGGCGACGAGCGCGGGGCGCGCGGAACCCTCGACCTCGACAGTGTTTTCCGAGGTAATCCGGACACCGCCCTCGACCGGCTCGACCGATTTGATCCTCTGCCGTAACCGGATGCGCGAACCGGCCGGCACCTGCCCGGTAAAGCGTATCCGGTTAGACCCGTAATTGAGGCCGCGCGAGCGGTGCTTGACCCGGTAGATCGTCTGGCCCAGCCGCGGCACCAGCGACAATGTCAGATAGCCATGCGCAATCGTTTTGCCGCCCGGCATTTCGCGCTTGGCGCGCTCAACATCGACATGGATCCATTGATGATCGCCAGTCGCCTCGGCGAATTTGTCGATGATCGCCTGATCGACCGTGAACCAGTCGCTGACGCCGATTTCCTTGCCGACATATTGCGCGAGGTCCGCCGGCCGCTCGAGTTCAATCATCCCGCTTCCTTTCTCGCGTTGGCGCCCACTGCTGTATCCGATTTGGCACCGGATCGGAAAGGATGACGCCGCCATGTTTGGCGTACTAGGATCGGCGCGGAGCTGATACGGGAGAAGACGCGATGGCAAAGAAGATTGCGATAGTCGGCGCGGGAGCAGTCGGCTGTTATGCCGGCGCTCACATGGTCCAAGCCGGCGAAGACGTGACCTACATCGATCCGTGGCCGGAAAATGTCGAGGCGATCCGCGGCGACGGTCTCCGGGTGACCCATATCCGCGATATCGAGCCGTTCACGGTCAAGCCGCGGGCATTGCACATCACCGAGGCGCAGCAGCTCGCCAAGGAGGCGCCGATCGACATCGCCTTTGTCTGCATGAAATCCTACGACACCGGCTGGGCGACGGCTCTGATCAAGCAGTATCTCGCTCCCGGCGGGTATGTCGTGTCCTTGCAGAACTGCATGAACGAAGAAACGATCGCGGGCATCGTCGGCTGGGGCAAAACATTGGGATCGATCGCCAGCTCGATCACCGTCGAGTTGCACGCACCCGGCCAGGTGCGGCGGGCCGCCGGGAAATCGGGTTCGCGCCACACCGTGTTCCGCGTCGGCGAGGTGCATGGCCGCATCACCGACCGGGCCAAGGAGGTCTGCAAGCTCGTCAGCTACGCTGACAGCGCCATGGTAACCGAGAATTTGTGGGGCGAGCGCTGGTCGAAGCTGGTGACCAACGTCATGGGCAACGGGCTTTCGGCCTGCACCGGCATGATCAGCCGCGATATGATCAAGAACGACGCGATCCGTCACTTCTCGAACCGGCTCGGCAGCGAGGCAATCCGCGTCGGGCAGGCGCTCGGATACACCTTCGATGAAGTCAGCCACATGGACCCGGAGACCTTGGCTCGGGCCGGCGAAGGCGATCCGGAGGGGCAGAGGAAGATCGACGACCACCGTCTCGCCGAGGCCAACCGGCCAGGCGGCGGCGAGCATCGTCCGTCGATGGGCCAGGACATGGTCAAGGGCCGCCGCACCGAGATCCAGTTCCTCAACGGCTTTGTCGTGCGCGAGGGGAAGAAGGTCGGCATCGAGGCGCCGACCAATGCCGTGCTGACCGACATAGTCACCCGGGTCGAGCGCGGCGAATTGAAGCCCGACCCGAAGCACATCACCGATCTGCGTCTGAACTAGATTTCGACACCAATAGGCCCTCACCCGCCAGTCTTTGTGGGCCGGTCCCCCTCTCCCGCATTGCGACGCGTTGCTGGAGAGGGTGCCGAGCCCAGCAGGGCGGGTGAGCTGGCCCCCAGACCGGACGATCTGCATGCTCGCCATCGTTAATACCCCCAATGCCGCAACCCCCGTCGAGATCCGCGAGGTTCCCGACCCGGAGCCGGCGCCGAACGAAGCGCTGGTCGAGGTGCGGGCGTTTTCGCTCAATCGCGGCGAGTTGCGGCTATTCCAAATCCGCCCCGAAGGCTGGCGGCCGGGCCAGGACATCAGTGGAGTCGTCACAGAGCCGGCGACGAACGGCAGCGGCCCCAAGGCCGGCGCCCGCGTCGTCGCGTTGACCGACAATGCAGGCTGGGCGGAGCGCGCCGCCGTGCCGGCGCAGCGCATGGCGGTATTGCCCGACAATGTCCTCCTCGAAGAGGCCGCGGCACTGCCGGTCGCCGGCTTGACCGCGTTGCGAACCTTGCGGCACGGCGCGCCGCTGCTCGGCAAGCGGGTATTGATCACCGGCGCGGCCGGTGGCGTCGGACACTTGGCCACTCAGATCGCCGCACGGTCCGGGGCCCGCGTCACCGCCGTGATCGGAAACTCCGAGCGCGGCAGGCACCTGCGCGGCGCCGACGAGATCGTCGAAGGTATGGATAAATTACAAGGGTTATTCGGGCTGATCCTCGAATCGGCTGGCGGTGCCTCGTTGGCTGCTGCGGTAGCGCATATCGAGCCGAAGGGTACGATCGTTATCTTCGGCAATTCTTCGGGCGAGCCGACCCCGCTCAGCTTCCGCGACTTCGCCGAGCGCCCGAATGCGCGTATTCAGAGCTTTTCCTATTTCACTTCGGAAGCCGAAGAGCGGTTCGCATCGGATCTGGCCTTGCTCGCCTCGCTCGTTGCTGAGGGCTCACTGAAGCCCCACCTCGTCGAACAAAGCTGGCGCGATCTCGCCCAGATCGGCCCGCTATTGCGCGACCGGCAGATCCGGGGCAAAGCCGTATTCCGGGTCGACGGCTGACCCACGCTCAATGCAAGGCCGACAAAACCTGACGCGCATCTATGAGATCCGGAATATCAAAGCCTTCGGTGAACCAGGCACAGACAGGTCTAAGCATGTTTCGCGCCTCAGTTTGCTTTCCGCGCCTGCTCAAGAATCGGGCGAGGCTCGTCGCGGCGCGCAATTCCCATAACTTCGCCTCCTGGCCACGCGCGACCGACAACGCCTGTTCGAATTCCAATTCTCCGTCGCGCGTGCTCCCCAATTTTATGAGCGCCTCGCCCTTCAGCCGGTGCAGCTCGGCCTCGTAGCAGCGCTCTTCCGTTTCCGCCACCGTTTGCAATGCCCGATCGAGCAGCTCCAGACCGGCCTCGTGCTCGCCGAGGCTCGCGGTTGCCACGGAGAGTTGGCCAAGATGGATCGGGCGCAAGAAACCCGCTCTGGCCTTCTCGGCAGCCACCATTGCCTCGCGCATGATTTCGACACCAGATTGCGGATCTGTGAGGCGGGCCATGGCCGCGCCCTGGCAGAAGAGCGCCCAAGGTTCATAAGCCGCGACCCCATGGTCCACACAATAGGCA
>JBARIB010000482.1:0-4070 GCA_049799535.1 Allostellaceae bacterium
CCACATCACCGCCCAGGATTTCCGCGCCTTCACCTTTGCCAACGCGGTCAAGCTTTTGGGTACGCAGAATAAGCACTTCTTCGAAGGCACCCGCGTCACCAAGGGAGCCGCCGCCGGGCATGCGACGCCCAAGTCAGGTATTGTTAATAGAACAGGTACGATAGCGCATCTGCCTCACGCCATGTCCCTGCTTGACTCACACATAACTCAACGGTTATGCGTCAATCAGTAGTCATGAGGTTATCGATCCCGAATGCCGAACGCTCACGATGGGCTCTTCAGAACACTCGCCGATCCGACGCGGCGGGCATCTTGGCGATGACCCCGATTTATCAAAGCCTCGGGAAGGAGGAGAAACGGGCATGAAGACGAGCGGGTCGCAGATAAGCAAGTCAGCTTCTCAGCTGATAGACGCGAGAATCAAGGAGCTCGGTGACTGGCGGGGCGAGATGCTCAGTCGGCTCCGTACCTTAGTCAAGGAAGCCGATCCCGAAGTCGTCGAGGAGTGGAAGTGGAGAGGGGTTCCGGTGTGGTCGCACGATGGCTTGATCTGCACAGGCGAGACTTACAAGAAGGTCGTGAAGATGACCTTCGCCAAAGGGGCGGCTCTGAAGGATCCTTCGGGCCTCTTCAACTCCAGTCTTGACGGCAACACAAGGCGTGCCGTCGACTTCCACGAGGGCGAGAAGATAGACGAGGAGGCGTTGAAGACTCTCGTTCGCGCAGCCGTGACTCTGAACAAATCCAGAGCCCAAAGCTAATCCACGCAGTCAAACATTTTCCGTGGATTAGCTTTATTTAATAGCCAACTGGCTATTAATCGTGATGCCAGACCCCCATGACATGCTGTTCAGGGCGTTGGCCGATCCGACACGGCGGGCTCTCTTCGAACGACTGTGCCGCGAAGGAGAGAAGACGGTCGGGGCTCTGACGGCTCGGGCCGGGGTCTCGCAACCGGCCGTCTCAAAGCATCTTGGGGTCCTCAAGCAGGCCGGGCTGGTGCGCGACCGCCACAAAGGTCGCCAGACGCACTACAGCGCGCAACTCGGCGCCTTGGCCCCGCTGCTCGACTGGACAAGCCAAATGGCCGAGTTCTGGCAAAGCCGATTTGACCACCTCGAAGATCTACTCAAAAGGATGGACCAATGAACGAAACGTCGACAGAAACGCTCTCCGTCGTTGTCGAACGGGAGATCCCTTATCCGCCGGAAAAGATCTGGCGCGCGCTCACGCAACCACACCTGATCGAGGAGTGGCTGATGAAGAACGATTTCAAGCCTGTCGTGGGCCAACGTTTCGATCTTCGCGCAGACTGGGGCGCTGTCGACTGTCAGGTCCTGGCAGTCGAGCCGAACAAAACGCTGTCTTACACGTGGGCGGCCTATGGTCTTGAGAGTGTCGTCACTTGGACTCTCACCCCGACGCGCACGGGGACCCACCTGCGCATGGAGCAGTCGGGCTTCCGGCCGGATCAGCAGCAGGCCTATCAGGGTGCCAAAGGCGGGTGGCCGCGGTTCTTTGCGGCCCTGGAGCAGGTCTTGGCGCGGACAGATTGAAATCTGCCGTCACAATTCAAAGCTTAGGGGTTGCCGTCTGGCTGCCCGGGGGCGACGCACGCGAAAGCTTCTACATCCTTGAGAGGCGGCCGGCCAGACGAGCGGCCCGTCGACAACCGTTGGGGGAAGTTTGCTGCAGATTTGCTGCAGATGCAGCTACGAGCAACAATCGGCTCAATCAACGATTGCAGGCGACGGCGATCAAAGATCGCCGCCTCGGTGTCCATCGAGAGAGGGCCGGTCCGCGGCGGCTGGACAGTCAGCGACCGCGGCTTTTACATTCGCGCGACGCTGCCCACATTGGCGTTAACCTTTAGAGGAGATCTTTGATGACCGATATCGTCATTGCCAGCGCAGCGCGGACCCCGGTCGGGGCGTTCAATGGCGGGCTCGCCAGCCTGCCGGCCCATAAGCTCGGCGAGGTCGTGATCGCCGAGGCGTTGCGCCGCGCACATGTCGAGCCGAAGGAGGTATCGGAGGTCATCATGGGCCAGATCCTCGCCGCCGGCGAAGGGCAGAACCCGGCACGGCAGGCCGCGATCGGCGCCGGGATCCCGTTCGAGGTGACCGCCTATGGCGTCAACCAGCTGTGCGGCTCGGGGCTGCGCACCGTGGCGCTCGGCTATCAGGCGATCCGCAACGGCGATTCCGAGATCGTCGTCGCCGGCGGGCAGGAAAGCATGAGCCAGGCGCCGCACTGCATCAATCTGCGCAACGGCGTCAAGATGGGCGACGCCGAGCTCGTCGACACGATGATCAAGGACGGGCTGTGGGATGCGTTCAACGGCTACCACATGGGCAACACCGCCGAGAATGTCGCGCAGCGCTGGCAGATCACGCGCGACCAGCAGGATGCCTTTGCCGCCGCCTCGCAATCGAAGGCCGAAGCGGCACAGAAGGCCGGCCGCTTCAAGGACGAGATCGTGCCGGTCAAGATTGCGACCCGGCGCGGCGAGACGATCATCGACAGCGACGAGTACCCAAAGCATGGGACGACTGTCGAGATCCTGTCGAAACTGCGCCCGGCCTTTGACAAGAACGGCACGGTCACGGCGGGGAACGCCTCCGGCATCAATGACGGCGGGGCTGCGGTCGTGCTGATGACGGCGGCGGAGGCCGACAAACGCGGTCTCAAGCCGCTCGCGCGCATCGTGTCCTGGGCGACCGCCGGCGTCGATCCGGCGATCATGGGCACCGGGCCGATCCCGGCGAGCCGCATGGCGCTGAAAAAGGCCGGCTGGTCCGCCAACGATCTCGAACTGATCGAGGCCAACGAGGCCTTTGCGGCACAGGCCTGCGCTGTCAACAAGGACCTCGGGTGGGATGTGGACAAGGTCAACGTCAATGGCGGTGCGATCGCCCTCGGTCATCCGATCGGCGCATCCGGCGCGCGCGTATTGGTGACCCTCCTGCACGAGATGCAGCGGCGCAATGTCAAGAAGGGCTTGGCGACTTTGTGCATCGGCGGCGGGATGGGCATCGCGATGTGCGTCGAGCGCGACTAAGCTAAGTCAAACAAAAGGGAGGGACGCATGGCTCGGGTAGCGGTGGTTACCGGCGGGACGCGCGGCATCGGCCGCGCGCTCTCGGTCGCGCTGAAGGATGCCGGCTACAAGGTTGCGGCGACTTACGCCGGCAACGAGGAAGCCGCACACCGGTTCAATGCGGAGACCGGCATTCCCGTGTTCAAGTTCGACGTTGCCGATTTCAACGCCTGTGCCGAGGGCGTGAAGAAGATCGAAGGCGCACTCGGCCCGGTCGAGGTCCTGGTCAACAATGCGGGCATCACCCGCGACGCGACGATGCATCGGATGAGCTATGACCAGTGGAATGCGGTGATCCGGACGAACCTCGATTCCTGCTTCAACATGTCGAGGGCAGTCATCGAAGGCATGCGCTCGCGCGGGTTTGGCCGCATCGTCAACATCAGCTCGATCAACGGCCAGGCAGGCCAGATCGGCCAGACTAACTATGCCGCGGCCAAGGCCGGTCTGCAGGGCTTCACGAAGGCTTTGGCGCAGGAGGGCGCCTCCCGGGGCGTCACCGTCAACGCGGTGGCTCCGGGATATGTCGAGACCGATATGGTGCGCGCGGTGCCCGCAAATGTGCTGGAACAGATCATCGCCCGCATTCCTGTCGGCCGCCTCGGCAAGCCCGAGGAAATCGCGCGCGCGGTGTTGTTTCTGGTCGCCGATGACGCGGGTTTCATCACCGGTTCGACACTGTCGATCAACGGCGGGCAGTACATGCATTGATCGCTCGCCGGAGCTTATTCTGGCTTTCGGCGCAGCTGATGGCGGTGCGCCTGGCGGGAGCGGCGCCGTCGGCATCCGAAAACCTGGAATACCGCGACGGCCGCCTTCATTGGTCCGAAGGCAGCGCGGCTGCCGCGGTCGGACGTGCGGGTGTGAAAGCCGACAAGCACGAAGGCGACAGCGCGACACCGGCCGGTAGTTTCGCGCTCTTATCGATCTTCTATCGGCCGGACCGGATCAGTCCGCCGGTATCGAGCCT
>JBARIB010000483.1:0-3674 GCA_049799535.1 Allostellaceae bacterium
CCTCGACTTTCTTCGAGAAGCTTTCAACGTCCTCTACCAGGATGCCGAAATGGTGCAGGCCCGTGTAATCGAGACCCTTGCCGATCTGGTCGGTCTTGAACCGCAGGATCGCCAAATCGATCGTGCCGTCGCTCAAATGATAGCCATAGGCGAGCGGTCCGTCAGTCTTGCGGACCTCTTTGAAGTCGAACGCCTGCTTGTAGAACTCAGTCATTTTGTCGGGATCTTTTGCGGCGATCGCGATGTGGCGCAGCTTGGCCATTCCTTACTCCCTCCACCGCCGCCCCCGCGAAAGCGCGGGTTCAGGGCACGTGACGTGGCGCCGCCCTGGGTTCCCGCTTTTGCGGGGACGACGGATTACATCTTAGTTGGTCGCACTAATCGGCCGCTTCTTTCGCTCGCTCGGGCAGCGGCTCGGCGCCCGCCCAGCCATGCTCGGCGATGTCGAATAACACGTGTTCGGGGCCGTAGAATTTCTTCTCGAAATAGCCGGCCTGATGTCCGCCCTGGCCTTGGTCGATGTAGTGCTCGGCGCCGAGGCTCTCTAGCTTCTTCGAGAATTCTTCGACATCCTCGACCAATACGCCGAAGTGATGAATGCCCCGGTAGTCGAGGCCCTTGCCGAGCTGATCGGTCTTGAATTTCAGGATGGCCATATTGAGCGTACCGTCACTCAGGAAAACGCCGTCGGCCAGCACGCCGTTCGGCCGTCCGACCTCCTTGAAGTCGAACGCCTGCTTGTAGAAATCGGCCATCTTCTCCGGGTCTTCGGCGGCGATGGCAATGTGACGCAGCTTGGGCATGATCACCTCCTGCAGTTGCGGTTGGTTTAGACTAACACGACCGGCGGATCATTTCGAAGAGCTCTCGCGCGGGAGCGAGCCCAAAACCCGCGCCATATTCTTGCCGACGCGGGTCAGCGCCTCCTCCCAGGAAAACAGGCCGAACCGGTCGAATTCTGGCAGCAGCGTTCCGTTGGCGAGAGCGAAATGGGTGGTGCAGACCAGGGTCTGGGGATCCGGAAGCGGCTGCGACCGCCAGGCAAAAAGGGCCAGATCCTTACCGCGCAGATACGAATAGATACCGAGTTCGACGAGTTCGCTTGCCGGCACCGAAAGCCCAGTCTCCTCGTGGAGCTCACGGGCGGCCGCCTGCGGAAAACTCTCGCCCGGATCTGCCACCCCTTTGGGAATATCCCAGCGCGGCGACCGGCTCGCATGACCCAGCAAGACGAGCCGGCCGTCGCTCACAATGACGCCGCAACTCGTCTGCCGTGCCGTCATGGCCGCGTGCCGCCGCCGTTGACGCCCCCGTAAAACACCGGGCGTTTGTCATTGTCCGAGGTGGCGCCGGTCTCGGCGCAACCTGCGGACCACAACGTCAGCAATAAACCGATGAGAGCCAGGATTGTCATTCCGGGAGGCCGGCAGGGCAGGCCCGGAAACCATGAACACCGGCCTTTGCCGGGCTCCGAAAGACTAGCGTTCCTGGGTTCCGGCCCCCGGGCTGTGACCCGGGGGGCTGCGCGCGCCTCGGAATGACGGTGAACAGGCATTGGCAGAGACCCTTTAGCCAGCTTTATCCGCTAATATGACACCGAAAGGAGATCAAGCGTGCCTGTTGAAATGCGTTCGTATCGGCCGGTGATTATCGGCAAGCGCGGCGCCGTCGCGGCCAACCATCCGCTGGCGGCGCAGGCCGGATTGCTGGCGCTGCGGGCAGGCGGCAACGCCATCGATGCGGCGGTGGCGACCGCGGTGACATTGGCCGTCGTCGAGCCGATGATGTCTGGGCTCGGCGGCGACGGCTTCTATCATGTTTACGATCAGGCCTCCGGCCGCAGCATCGTGTTCAACGGTACTGGCCCCGCTCCCGCCGCGGCAACGCCGGAGCGATATGCTGGCGGGATCCCGCGAATTGGGCCGCTCTCGGTGTCGGTCCCCGGCACGGTCGCGGGGCTCGATGCGATGCATCGCAGGTTCGGGCGACTGCCCTGGCGCGATCTGTTCGCGGAGACGATTGCGTTCGCCCGCGACGGCTTTGGCGCGACCCGCAGCTATACGCATTTCGCTGCCGAATACATCGCGACACTGCGGGCTGATCGGCGCAGCGCCGAGATCTTTCTCATGGGCGGCTCGCCGCCCCCGCTCGGAGCTCGGATTGTCCAGCCGGAATTGGCGTGTGCCCTCGAGGAGATCGCGCAAGACGGCGCCGAAACCTTCTATCGCGGCCCCCTGGCGCAGCGGCTGGTCGCCGGCCTCGAAGCGGCAGGGGCGTTGATATCGGCTCGCGACTTGGTGGCATTCGAAGCCGAGCAGCAGGAACCGATCAGTATCGACTACCGCGGCTTTACCGTTCTGGAGGCGCCACCAAATTCGACCGGCTTTGTCCTGCTCGAGGAGCTCAAAATCCTTGAGAATTTCGATCTCGGCGCGATGGGGCTACTTTCCGCCGATGCCGTCCATGTAATGGTCGAGGCCAAGAAGCTCGCCTTCGCCGATCGCGAGCGCTGGGGGGCCGACCCGCGCTTGCTCGAGCCGCCGATGACGGAACTATTGTCGGCGGATTACGCGGCAAAGCTCGCCGGCCGCATCGATCTGCGGCGCGCCGCCCCGACCCGCAGCCTCACCACTGCCGCTGGAGACACGACCTATTTCTGCACCGCCGATGGCGAGGGCAATGCCGTCTCCGGCGTGCAGAGCATCAATAGCGGGTTCGGATCCGGGGTCATTGCGGGCGACACCGGCATCCTGCTCAACAACCGGATGAGCTATTGGCATCTCGAACCGGGTCATCCGAACCGGCTGCAGCCAGGCCGGCGGGTGCGCCATACGATGAACCCCCCGATTGTGCTCAAGGACGGCGCGCTGTGGTGCGTCTTCGGCACGCCCGGCGCCGACAACCAGGTACAGATCAATCTGCAGGTACTGACCGCGATGATCGATTTTGGACTCGATCCGCAGCAGGCGGCGGAAATGCCGCGTTGGACCTCGAATGTCCCGGGCCAATACGCCAACTGGCCGCATGACGGCGAGGATGCGCTGACGATCGAGCGCCGCTTCCCTGAAGCCGTGCGCGGCGAATTGGCGCGCCGCGGTCACCCGGTCAAGACGGTCGGCGATCTCGAGGGCCCGTGCAGTATCGAAATCATCCGCCGCGATGCTGCGGCCGGCATGCTGCTCGCCGGCTCCGACCCCCGCCGCGACGGGTGGGCTTTGGCCTGGTAAAGAAGGCTAATTGCAAGAAGCGTTAGCCGGCGAAGAAGAACCCGAGCCCAAGCAGCGCATAGACTCCGATCAGCAAGACACCCTCGAACCCGTCCCGGCCGGATCTGGACCAGCTGCCGGCGCAGCACCCCGCTGTTTTTATTCCAGGCGATATAAAGCCCGCGCATGACGGCGGCGGAGTGCTAGACGCGCTCGAGCACTGCCGCGATGCCCTGGCCGACGCCGACGCACATTGTGACCAGCGCATAGCGGCCACCGGTGCGCTGCAATTGCCGTGCGGCCGTCAATGCGATGCGCGGGCCCGACGCGCCAAGCGGGTGACCGACGGCGATCGCGCCGCCATTCATGTTGACCCGGCTGTCGTCGAACGGCAGTTCGAGACCGCGCAGACATGCCAGAACTTGGGCGGCGAAGGCCTCGTTAATCTCGATGACATCGATATCGGAC
>JBARIB010000484.1:0-4506 GCA_049799535.1 Allostellaceae bacterium
GCCCAATCCTTCTCGGCGGCGAGGAAGTTTTGACGAATCCGCACCGCCACGCGCGGGTCGGCGGAGGCGAGCTCGATCCGTCCGCGGCTCTGCGGGTGCAACAGCACGGCACGACATCCGAAACTATCCGCATAGGGTGGCACAAAGGGCGGGAAATAGGCGTGCGCTGTCATTGGGGCGGCGCTGAACAGCAGCTGGATGTCGGGCAATGGCAAATCGGGCGTGGTCTTCAAAAACGCCATGACCCCGCCCGGCCAATCGGCGGCGATCCCCTTGCCGCGCCAATACGCCCGCGCAAGTTCGACCAGTATGCGGTCGGCGCGCATTTTCGTATGCAACGGGCCGGGCTGCTTGCGGCCGTAGGCGATCGTGACTGAAACATGATCCTGAAGGTTCTCGCCGACGCCCCGCAACGGAATGGTCGCCGCTATTCCATGTTCACGCAGCGCGTCGGGATCGCCGACGCCGGAGAGCATCAAAAGCTGCGGGGAGTTGATGACTCCGCCCGCAAGGATGACCTCGCCGTCGGCGCAGGCGACGTGGCGCTGCCCGGCTTTCAGATACTCGATGCCGACGGCGCGATGGCCTTCAAAAAGGATCCGGGTCGCTAGCGCTTTCACCTCAATATCGAGATTGGGCCGTGTTACTGCCGGCCGGAGATACGCGACGGCGGCGCTGCAGCGCCGCCCGTTCCGGATTGTCTGCTGCGAGCGGCCAAATCCCTCCTGCTCGGCGCCGTTATAATCGTCGGTCAGCGGATGGCCGGCGCTCTCCCCGGCCGCCAGATAGGCCTCGACGAGCGGGTCGCGATAGCGCGTCAGCCGCGTCGTCAGCGGGCCGTCGCCACCGCGATACGCGCTGGCTCCGCCTTCCCAGGATTCTTGGCGGCGGAAATACGGCAACACATGTGCATAGGACCAGGTCGTCAGCCCCGCAGCCGCCCAGCGATCGTAATCGCCGCGGTGCCCGCGCACATAGGCCATCGCATTGATCGACGACGAGCCGCCGATGACCCTGCCGCGAGCGCACTCGATCCGGCGCCCGTCCATCGCCGCCTCCGGGTCTGCGAAATACATCCAGTGATGCTTGCGCTGCTGCAGCATGCGGCCCCATGCCAATGGTACGTGAATCCAGGGGTCGCGGTCCCAGCCGCCGGCTTCGAGCAGCAACACGCGCGCGTCGGGGTCCTCGCTCAACCGGTTGGCCAGGGTGCAACCGGCCGATCCCGCGCCGACGATCACATAAGCATATGGTCCGTTCGTTTTATGCCCTCGCCCACGCGTCGTTAACAGTTGCCAAGCCTCTCGGCCATGCTCGTTACGCTAATTGTAGGGCGCATCGGCGCAGGGCCGAAAGGGTAATGCCCACCTACCCGACCTCAACCGTAGTGCGCCCATGCCCAATCTCCTGAACCTCAAGTAACATGCTAAGCTCATTTTGCGCTGGCATCGCGACCGCTACTACCCGGTTGCGGCGCAGATCAGAGTCATGTTGCCGCGCTATCGGTATCTGAGCGATCCGGAATCCTCGTGGTGGAGGTTCAGGCTGAGCGATGCGCAAGAATTGGTCGCAAAACAGCAGGGTTCGAGAGCTGGCGGGCGCTCAAAACAGGGGCCGATTCTGTGCCAGAACCAGCAGAGAAGGCGCCAGACCAGTCATCAGCGCGACGGCAGCACAATTGTTTGTGTCCGACATCACCAGTTATCAACCCTCAGCTGAGGGACCGCGAGAGCTTGCTGTCTGCCGATATGGCGCTGGAGCCGCACGACGAGATCAAGCAGCTCTTCCTCTAGTTTCAAACCGCCGGCGTCGAGTTTTTCCAGACGCTGAGAAGGGAGCCGTGGGGAGCCAGCACGTTCATCGTCAAAGACCCCGACGGAAATCTGCTGCTGTTTGCCGGGCCCGCCAATTGAGGGGTTTGAGGCTCAGGATCGAGCTTTGGCTTGCGACGCGCCGCGCCGCCAACCGGGTAACCGGATCGCAACATGCGGGAGCTATCACTCCCGGCAAGCGTTATTACATATCAGAAAGCGCTTCCCCAGCGAGGCGCAATACACCATTGGGTGGGCAATGCCACTGTTCGAAACAACCGAAGAACTACCCGCGATCACCGAAACGCGGCGGGCATCGCCGCCGACCGCGGTCGCGCGGTTCGAGATCCGCTATAGCCGCTTTCTCGATCCCAAGGGAAATGCGGTGCGCCCATTGCCTGACTTTGCCCGCGATCGCGCTGAACTCGTCGCCCTCTACCGGGCGATGGTGCTGGCCCGCCGCTTCGACGCCAAGGCCGTCGCATTGCAGCGCACCGGGCGGCTCGGGACTTTTGCGACAGCGCTGGGCCAGGAGGCGGTGCCAGTCGGGATCGCCAGCGCGATGCGCGCCGAGGATGTGCTGCTGCCGAGCTTCCGCGAGCACGGCGCGCAACTGTGGCGCGGTGTCAGTCCCCTCGAGCTATTCCTGTACTGGGGCGGCGACGAGCGGGGCAGCAATTTTGCCGAGGCCCGCCAGGATTTCCCCGTCTGCGTGCCGGTCGGGACCCATGCGCCGCACGCGGTCGGCGTCGCCTTGGCGTTCAAGCTGCGGCGCGAGAAGCGCGTGGCGGTCTGCGTGTTCGGGGATGGTGCGACCTCGAAAGGCGACGTCGCCGAGGCGCTCAATGTCGCCGGCGTCTGGCAACTGCCGGTTGTCTTCGTTATCAACAACAACCGTTGGGCGATCTCGGTGCCTGTGACCCACCAGACCGCGGCCGAAACCTTGGCACAGAAGGCCATTGCCGCCGGCATCGAGGGCGAGCAGGTCGACGGCAACGACATCATTGCGGTGCGCGAAGCGGTGTGCCGCGCGCTCGCCAAGGCGCGCTCCGGCGGCGGCCCGCATCTGATCGAGGCGTTGACCTATCGTCTGGGCGATCACACGACTGCCGACGATGCGAGCCGCTATCGTAGCGGTTCGGAAGTCAGCGCGCGCTGGGCGGAGGAACCGATCGCCCGGCTGCGCAACTACCTCGTCGCCGCCGGCATGTGGGGCAAGGCGGACGAGGAGCGGCTCTTGGCCGAAATCACTCTGACGATCGAGCGCGCGGCGGAGGCCTATCTCGCCACGCCGCCGCAGGGGATCGAGACGATGTTTGATTTCACCTACCAGGCGCTGCCAAAGGATCTCGCCGACCAGCGGCAAATGGCACTAGACCAGGCGGCGCTCGAACTGGCGGCGAAGTGAGGCCGCGATGACCGAGATCACGCTCGTCCAGGCCGTCAATCTGGCGCTCGCCCGCGCGATGGCTGAGGATCCAACGGTTCTCCTCGTCGGTGAAGATATTGGCGCCGAGGGCGGCGTCTTCCGCGCCACCGAAGGGCTTCTCGACCGCTTCGGGGCCGACCGCGTGCTCGACGCGCCGCTGGCCGAGGGGGTCATTGCCGGGATGTCGGTCGGTCTCGCCGCGCAAGGCTTTCGACCGGTATCCGAGATCCAGTTTACCGGCTTCATCTATCCGACGATCGACCAGCTGGTAAACCATGCCTCGCGGCTGCGCACCCGCACCCGCGGGCGGCTGACCTGCCCGATGGTCATGCGCTCGCCGTACGGCGCCGGGATCCGCGCCGTCGAGCATCATTCTGAGAGCCCGGAGGCGATGTTCGTGCATATTCCGGGGCTGCGGGTCGTAATCCCGTCTTCGCCGGCACGCGCCTACGGCCTGCTGTTGGCGGCGATCCGCGATCCCGACCCGGTCGTGTTTCTCGAACCGACCCGGCTCTACCGCGCGGCGCGCGAGGAGGTCGAGGATGACGGCGCGGCATTGCCGCTCGACCGGTGTTTCGTGTTGCGCGAGGGCACCGACATCACGCTCGTGACCTGGGGCGCGATGACCAAGGAGACCTTGGCCGCCGCCGATCGGCTGGAAGCCGACGGGGTCAGCGCCGAGGTCGTCGACGTCGCGACACTGAAGCCGCTCGACAGCGACGGGCTGCTCGCCTCGGTCGCCAAGACCGGACGCTGCGTCATCGTGCACGAGGCGCCGCTGACCGGCGGCATCGGGGCCGAGATCGCGGCCCGCATCGCCGAGCGCGGCCTCGTCTCGCTGCTCGCACCTATCGAACGGGTCGCCGGCTGGGACACGGTGATGCCGCTGCCCCGCCTCGAGCGGCAATACCTGCCGAGCGAGGCCCGCATTCTTGCCGCCGCCCGCCGCGTGCTCGCGTACCAGTAAAGCTATGAGCGTCTTTGTATTGCCGGATCTTGGCGAGGGCTTGCAGGAAGCCGAACTCGTCGCCTGGCATGTCGGTGAGGGCGACCACGTCGTGGCCGATCAGCCGCTCGTGTCGGTGGAGACCGAAAAGGCCGTAGTCGAGGTGCCGTCGCCGCAGGACGGCATGATCGCCAGGCTGTGCGTGCAGCCGGGAGAACGGGTGAAAGTCGGCGGGCCCTTGGTCGAATTCGAAGAGGGCCCTCGGACCGATACCGGCACGATCGTCGGTGAGCTTTCCGCCGCGCCGCCTGCCCCAGCCG
>JBARIB010000485.1:0-1632 GCA_049799535.1 Allostellaceae bacterium
GTTCCGCACCGCCGACGGCGCGGTAGCGATCGCACCGTCGAGCGAGGCGGTCTATTTTCGCCTGCTCGACGCAATCGGCGCCCCCGAATTACGCGAGCATCCGGGTTTTCGCACCAACGATGATCGAGTGCGGAACCGACCGGCGATGAATGCTGCAATCGAAGATCGGCTCAAGACTGCGGGTTCGGCTTACTGGATCGATAAGCTCAATGCCGCGGGCGTGCCTTGCGACCGCATTATGACATTGCCGGAAGTATTTGCCGATCCGCAGACTCAGGAGCAAGAAATGGTGGTCGCCGCCGAGCACCCGGGGCATGGAGAGGTCAAGATGCTCGGCTTTCCAATCAAATTCACCGAAGCGCCATGCCAGATCCGCCATCCTGCCCCCGACCTTGGCGCCGACACCGACACGATCTTGCATGAGCTAGGCTATATGCAGCAGGAAATCGCACGCCTGCGCCAGGACGGGGTCGTTTGAACCGGGTTCACAGCGGTGTAGCCGGCCTGCTCTTTTTCTCTTCGCTTGCTCGCCTGCTCCGAGGACGGAGTTCCCGCTCGCCAGCACTACACCGACAACCGCTCGGATCGACGCCGAGTTGGCCTCGGTCACAGTCGAGCCGGCCAGCGGAGACCAGGCCGTTTATCCGCTCCCGAGCACACTCACCCCGCTCTTGCCACTCTGGCGAGCGGCCCTACGAGACGCGTTAGCAAGGCAAGGGATCTTTCGTCTCGGCGCTCCGCGACGGCTCTCACTCATCGTAAAGGTGCTGGAATTCTCACTGTCGGGAAAAATCTTATCGGTACTCGCGCGCTACCAGATCTTCGACATCGCGGCTCGTAATCAGGTCGTCAGACAGACGTCATGAGTAATGTAGGATTGAGTAGCCTTGCCACTGGGGTAACCAGCCTCGAGGACCCGGTCTTCGCAACCCAAAATCGAGATCAAGTAATCAAAGCAATCCAGGACAACATCACGCAATTCCTTGGCCAACTCGAAACGTTTGCACGACAGCCTATCACCGGCACGCTTCCTGGTCTCTGAGTACCCCATTGGATTGCTCTTAATACGTTAGAATCGCGGCATTCTGTCCCGTGCTCCGGTCGTTGCACCGAGTCCCGAACTATGTTAGGAACCGCGCCGGTTTGGCGGGCGCTTTTGCGCAGGCGCATGTGCCTGTCGCGATCCGAAAACAACAAGGAAGGGCTGCTGCGGGTTCTCTGCCTGAGCGGCCGATTAGGATACACTTCCATTGGCTTCCGAGACGACCGGCGTTTCCGGCTTGGCTGAGCGTTATGCGGCGGCGTTGTTCGACCTCGCCGACGAGCGCCGCATCCTCGACGACGTCGCTTCCGATCTGCGGCAACTGCGGGCGATGCTGCAAGCGAGCCCGGATCTGCTACGGCTTATCCGCAGCCCGATCCTTTCCCGCGACGAGCAATCAAAGGGGATCGGGGCGCTGGCTGAGCGCGCCGACTTCTCTCCTCTGGTCCGCGATTTTCTGGCTGTAGTCGCACGCAATCGACGTCTCTTTGCTGTGCCGGCCATGATCGAGGCGTTTCTCGCTCAGCTCGCGGCGCGGCGCGGCGAGATCACAGCCGTGGTCAGCGCAGCGCACCCGCTGTGCGATGCGC
>JBARIB010000486.1:0-2139 GCA_049799535.1 Allostellaceae bacterium
ACGTTGTCACGAGAGATCACGTCCTGGCTCGGTATCTCGATGACCTGGATGCGCAAATCCACTCGCACCATTTTCTGGAAGAAGGGAATCAACAGCACGAGGCCCGGTCCTTTGACCTTTTGAAAGCGCCCGAGAGTGAAGACCACTGCCCGCTCATATTCGCGCAGGATCCTCACGCTCGCCGTGATCAGAACGAAGGCAGCGATCAGGACAAGCGGGGTGAGATACAGAGGTAATAGGAACACGGCGTTATTCCTTTCACAACGAAAGTAACAAAACCCTCATCCCAGCGGCTGGGTGAAGCTGCCGAAGAACTCGATCCGAGCACCCGTCGGTGTCAGCCGGAGCGGTCGGATAGCCTACCTGAGGCTGCGGTGCAGAATATCGGGCGACGATCCCGCCACGCTAGGCTCGGAAACTACCTACGTGCAGTGCTCTTGCGCCGCTTGGGCGGGCGGAGATCGACACTGAACGAGTAACTCGTCGGCACGATCCGGGTAGCGGCAAGCTCAATCGAGCTAACGCCGGAAGCGATTCGCGATTGGTGTTCGTCATGGTCGGTCGCGATGGTTCTCGACGGTGAGTTGGCTGGTGCCGAGGTCCGCGGCAATATTCTTGCTGGGTTGGTTCACCGGGAACCACCTCTACACGCGGCGAGAGGGTCGGGCTGGCACCCACGCCGCAGCCGGCTGGACCGGCGCTAATGTGAAGCTGTCAGCAGATGCCCCTTACTTGTCCTCGGGATGAATCTTGTGCCAAGCGTCCGCCAGTTCGCGGGATGCCTCCTCGAAAGAGGTTTTGGCGCTCTCCCAGCTTTCGGCGCCCACGGTCTGCAACTTACGTGACGCAGCCTCGGCTTGGGCCCAGGCCTTGTTCAGATCGTTCTCGGCCGCGTTGCCTGCCTCTTGCCCCTTGGCCTCGGCCTTCGCGCTGAAGTCATGCAGCTTTCGTTGCCATTCCTGCATTTCGTCCCGCGCCTTCTGAGTGTACGTGTCCCTGTCGGCGGTCGAATCGCCGCCGGCAGCCAATTGGACGGGGGCGCCCGAGCCGAGCGTGAGAGTCGACTGACCGGCGGCGGGCAGTCCGCCGATCAGCATTAGTGTCCCAATTACGATCGCAGCGGGGAGAATCCTCATGGCAACCTCCTTTGTGTCACGCGTCCGTCCATCTCGAGACCATGTTCAATGCACATTCAGCCACCCGCATGGACGAGATGATTCGCCGGCTCTTCCACTTTCACGCCTGCATGCACATCAAGACGTGAGGGGTTGGCCGTACGGAGGATCGCCTTGGCGCGGGCCATTTCCGCTGTCGTGCCGTGCGCCATCACCAGAAAGTCATCGGCTTTCAGGGCGGCCTCGTATTGGATCACGCTGTCCTTCGGAATGCCAATGCTGTAAAGCGCGGCTCCAAGCGCACTCAGCCCGCCAACGACGATAGCGGTCTCGACGGCGGAGACCGCCATCGCGGCCAGATATCCAAGCACGATGACGTGCCCCACGACCGGAATGGTCATGAACAGCCCGCCAAAGAACCAGCCCCAGAGACCGCCCCAGAACGCGCCCCGCTTGCCCCAAAACTTGACCCGGTCACCGACATTGTAGAAGCCGACGACCTTTTCGTCGGTATGATATCCTTTACCGACGACACTGAGGTTCTTCATCTCGAAACCGGCCGCGGTTAGCTTTTTCACCGCTGTTTCCGCTGCATTGTGGTCGGCGAAGACGCCGATGACTGTATCAGCTGTTTCCATGTGATCCTCCTTGAGTGCAGAAATTCCGAAAAAGCGCCCAGCTAAACGGCGGCGGCGATGCCGGCCATTGGCATTTCGGATTGGGGTGAAGCTTACCAAACACCGATGCTACGCTCGGATCGGCGGATCCGCATCACGTCAGTAGCGGTATCCATTGTAGCCGGCTCCGTAGGAGAAAGGTGTCCGGCTATACGGCGCGTAGAGAGGTGTGTTGTAGCTGGATCCGTTGTAGGCGGGTTGGTTGTAGCCATATCCGGTGCTATCGTATCCGTTGTAACCGTATGGAATGCAAGCCGACAGGCCCGCCACCAATCCAACGACTATCGCCAGGTTTTTCAGCATGGCAGACTCGGTTCCGCTAAAGTGACTGCCCCGTCACCTTTTCT
>JBARIB010000487.1:0-2294 GCA_049799535.1 Allostellaceae bacterium
AATTAGCCTTGCAGCGGGTGACTATTGGATGAAGAAGGGGGATTTGTAAGGGGCAGGCCAGAAACCGCCGCTTCCTGGTGCCGAAGGTGGAGGGGGAGATGGAGATGGAGATGGAGATGGAGATGGAGATGGAGATGTGCCTCCTGTTCCGGTCCCTGGTCCGGTCGGAACCGAAGACCCACCGGCGGAGATTTGCCATAAATAGTATGCGGGATCGACTGCGGCATAGTAGTTGTGGTTAGCCCCAACCATCCACACCATGTTCCCGACCGATAGAACCTGCTGATTTTGTGTGCCGAGGTTGGACATCAATGTCGGGGTCCCAAACCCAGTCCCGGTCCATGGGAAAATTGTCACCCGGCACCCACTGATTGCCGGGTGGTCGTTGTACCCTTTGCCATTGCAGACGTAGCTCGCCTGTTCCTGCTCAGCTACAGTGATGAACGGGATGCCGCCCAATGTGCTCCCAGTGATCTGATGCACATCGAGATAGGTGCGGTCGATAGTGTGTTGCGTCCACTGAGTGTAAGGGTTCGTGCCAGGGTCGTAATAAACCAAGCCGGGTGCCCATGCAGTCGGTTCAGCCTCGTTCGAGGCCACCACTACTATGTCGCGGTGTCCTACGTTGAGGGTAGCGAGGCTGACGCCGGCGTTACACGACCCGATCAAATGCGGCTGCCAAGTCGCGATTCGAGCGGCCGGCCCGCCTGGGTTTTCATACCAATAAAGGTTGTTGTTACTGCAACCGACGATGTTTGTCCGCGCCCCCCCGTTCAGGCCATTGATCGCCACCAGAGCTATGCCGTCTCCCGCCGGGGCCGCGTTCACCCGCGGCGCCGTCCAGCTGTTCCGGGTATTCTGAAAAGTTACGAAACTGGCATCCCCGTACAAAGCCGTACCAGAGCACGCGACATCCTCTTTGCCGTCGCCGTCGAGATCAGCGACGTATAGATCGTGGCACCCCGAGTGAGAATTAATGACAAACTTGCCCCACGGCCGAGTGGCATCTCCGCCGTTCGCATTCGCCGGATTCTGGTACCACACTAAGGTGTTGTCCACGGAAGCAATGAGGCCCGGATACGCGTCGCCAGGAAAATGAAACGGCTTCGCCCGCTCGTAATGCTTCCCCGTGAAGGCTACTGTTATTTTGAGGTGCTTAATGGTATCGTACAAAAACGCGCCAGCGTCGGTTCCGAGGAAATAACTCGGGTAACCGGTCGCCGTAAAATAGTCGATAGCTTTCTCGTAAGCAATTCCTCCGGGCTCCGGGTCAATCACGCTCGCCGCAACCGCGAAAGTTTGGCTCTGTCCCGGCGACGAGACCGTTACCGCTAACAACAATGGCACCAAGACAATGGTTTTCATACATCACCTCACGTGCTTATTTTTTTATGAATAGGTTCAAGAATGGTTAATCACGGCCACCGCCAACGGCCGGCCTTACTCGACCGCGCCGGGTTAGACGGATTTGTAAGGCGCTGGATGAGGCTGAAAACCCAAGATGAGTGAGGCTGTCCCGCCAGCTTGATGACGACTTGCACCCGATGAGAGGTATTCGCGGCTTGTCGTGCAGCGCTGTCGCCGGCGTCGCAGGAACCCGTCGTCTCCTGCCAGGAGACCTTTCACGTCGATCGTTGCAGATTCATCTTTTCAGTGGTCGCAGTGTGCGCTCTCGCCAGAGGAGCCGGTGACTGCAAAATTACCCGCATACCACGACCACCGGCGTCAGCGGCTCTTGCTGAAACTTCTAGACGCTACCCAAATTCGCTGGTAGCCAACATTGCCACTGAGTGCGGGGGAACCGCACCGGCGCGGAGATGCGAGGCAGGAGATGGACATTGAAGGTCATTGGAGTGCCGACAGGTAATCGCAAGCCATCCTCAGCCGGGGCCGGGTCTGCCTCCCCTGAGCCCGGCCGTCCGCTTCCGGCCGCGCTCCTCTATACGCCTTGCGACCCGAGCGATTTGCCCTTTGAGCTGGTCAGCGAACTGGAGGATCCACCGCGGCCGATCGGTCAGGATCGTGCTGTGGAGGCGGTGGAGTTCGCCGTCGTGATGCAACGCAAGGGCTACAACGTCTATGCGCTCGGAGCCAGCGGCACTGGCAAACACACCATCCTCCAGGAGCTGTTACAGCGGCGTGCCGAGAGCATGCCGACGCCGCCGGACTGGTGCTACGTCAACAACTTTTCGGACCCACAGAAGCCTCGCCGGCTACAACTGCCGTCAGGGCGCGGCGTCGCCCTCCGCGCAGCGATGCGGCGGCTCGTCGATGAGTTGAAGGCAGCTCTACCC
>JBARIB010000488.1:0-4112 GCA_049799535.1 Allostellaceae bacterium
CCCAACATGTCGGCGGTCAGCGAGCTGACGCCGCCCGAGTGAGATACCACCGCGATGCCGGGCGCGGCGGGCTTCTGGGTGTGGGCCAGGAGGTGCGCGACCTCCAGGAGTTCGTCGTAATCCTGGACCCGGATCACCCCGTATTGGGCAAAGATCGCATCGTACCGGGCATCGGCACCCGTCAGCGCTGCCGTATGCGAGCGTGCCGCCCGGGCTCCCAGTTCCGAACGCCCGATTTTGATGAGGACGATCGGCTTGCCGCGCTCGGCTGCGAGCTTGGCCACCTCGAGAAACTTGTCGGCCTCTTTGAAGCCTTCGACAAAACCGGCAATGACCCGAGTATCCCGATCGTCCAGCAGATAGCCGGCGAAATCCGTAAAGTCGAGGTCCGCCTCGTTCCCTTGCCTAGCTACAGTTTAACTAGGCCGCAGACTACCCGAGCGGTCGCATCCGAACGCGGCCGGGCTCGATGACCGAGAAATTGCCGGCCCAATCTTCGCGAGCGGTGATCAGCGCGGCCAGCCGTAGTCCCGCCTCCTCCGGCTTGGGCATCGGCATCCGTAGCAACACGACACCACAGGCGCGCGGCAGTGCCGATCCTCTGGCCAGTTCGCCGAAATCCTTGTCAAAGGTCAGCAAGATTCGATGCTCGCGCGCCGCCCATGCCAGCACATCAGGGTCGGGCACGCCTGGCGCAACGATTCTGACCCACACGACATCGTGCCCAGCTGCCGCCAGGGAGGCGACCGCCGCGGCAGGAAAATTCTCGTTGGCGAGAAAACGCAAAATCAGGCCGCGCTCGGAAACACCTTCTCCGAGCTCAGTGTATCGCGAGCATAGGCGAGACACGCGAGGATGTCGTCGTGCGTAATACCTGGATAATTCTCCAAAATATCGGCTTCGCTCCATCCGTCGGCCATCAGGCCGATCACGAATTCGACGGAAAGTCGCGTGCCGCGTATGACGGCTTTGCCCGCGAGCACGTCAGGCGCAAGCGTGATGCGAGGATGATCCATAATGGTTGGTTGAGCGATCCCGTTTTCCGGATTGACATTACACGAATTTGGCGTGGGACACGAGGCCGGACTGGACCGACCGCGCCGCCAGGAGAATGTACGAGGGTGCCGGCCTTGGTATATTCAATCCTTACGACGGCTATGCACCGATGGCGCAGTTCTTCCTGGAGGCCTTCCAGTGGCACGGCGTCAAACGCGGCGATGCCTTCGCGTTCTACACGGGCGATATCAGGGTCGAGGGACCGCACCCGTTCTGCTCGAGCGGCGGCAATCTAGGCACCGGGCGCCTCCGTACGGCCATGTACACCGACAGCATCGAGCAGCTCCGCGGCACGGCGGGCGCACGGCAGGTCAGGGTTCGGGCGGAGACGGCGCTGGCGGCCTTCACCACGCCAAGCAGTGGCGGCTGGATCATGTTCGGCAAATCCCCGAGCTGACGGCCTGGCCAGAAGTAACGAAACGCTTCTCTGATATGCATAAGCGGACAAGGTAGGAACTCGGGCGACCACTTCAGGGCGGACGAAATGTCAGAGCTTCTTTTTCATCCTATCTACGCCTGGAATCTCGCTTGGGATCTTATCGAGGCCGGTGAGGCTGGACGCAGCACCTATGTTGAGAAAAACCTGGCCGAAGGTATACGGGCTGGATGGCTCAATCCGGTCAATCGGCAAAGAGCACGCGATATGCTGGTATTTGCGGACCGTGTACTTCTGACCGGTATCGACGCCGACATCCCTCAGATATTGCAGCGCGACGGCCATATAGGGTGGGGCTATAATCTGCCGTCGATAGACAGCCCATCGAAATTTACCGATTTTCGTGTTTGGCATGCGGAGATGAGGGAGTTAGCGCCGATGCTGTTGGCGCTAAATCATGCCCACGACAACATAACTCCACAACAGCTTTCTCGGGCGCTGGATTATTGGACGGCATTGGATGCTTGGGAACGAAAAGTAGCGCCTCAATTTGACCCACGTACATGGGAATGGATAGACTTGGCGCGAAACGATTCTTCAATTAAGCAGCACCTCCTGACAACCGCGTCAAGCCGAGAGGCTGCCTTAAGGTTATTCTCGCAGGATCCAAAGCGATATAGTAAACGCTTCGAGAAAATTGAGCAACGGCTCTCTGGCGACGTACATTTTCTGAAATCAATAAGGGTCCACGCGGTATCCCTATCCGGCTAAAGCAGGTTGCCCAACTGTTGGGGGAAGGCGGCGGACACGGGCGGCGCCGGCCGGCATGACGCCAGCCGTGAGCTGGTCATAGGTAAGGGTGGCGCACTCGACCGCGCGCCGGATCAGATAGCGATCCAGACCGTCGGGCAGGTTGCGGCGATTGAACCGGTAGGACCACTCCCGCAGGTAGCGCGGGAGATGCTTGGCGCTGACCCCATGATGGGTGCCGACCAGCCAGGCTTTGATGTTGCTGAACAGCGTGTGGATGATCGGGAAGAATTCGCCGGCATTGGCGCTGTCGTCCTGGACCACCGGGGTGTGTCTCAAATACTCGCCGAGATCGGCGTCGCGGCCGCGATAGCCGGCAAACCCGTCGGTCAGCAGATGCGAATTGGCGGCGACATTGGCTTTAAGAAAGACCCCCAGTTCGGCCCCGGTCGCCGCCGGCAGCACGGCGATGCGCGCATCACCGGCGAAGAACCCGTGCTGGCGCTTGACGGCGTGCCCATGCTTTCCGCTCCGATTCTTCGGCGCCGGCACCTTTTCGACGGCAGCGACGACCAGGCTTTTGTCGGGGTTGGCGGTGCTGCGACCGGGGCTTGTCGGATCGCCGCGACCACCAATGAAGGTCTCGTCCGCTTCCAGAAAGCCGTGCAGCGGACGCGACGGATCCTCGCTCAGCCCGTGGCGCAGCTTGTGCGCCATGGTCCAGGCCGTCTGATACGCCACACCAAGTTCGCGCTGCAGAAACTTGGCCGAAACCCCGCGCTTATCGCGGCCCATCAGATAGGCAGCAAGAAACCACTTGGTCAGATCGGTTCGCGTCCGGTGAAACACCGTTCCAGCGGTCGCCGATTCCTGCCGGTGGCAGGTCGCACATTCATACACCCGTGGGCGCGTCTTCAGCCGCCACGCCTGACGTCCGCCGCACCCGGCACAGGCGAATCCGCCGGGCCAGCGAAGCCCGGCCAAATGTTCGATACACTGCTCCTCGGTCCCAAACTGCACCACAAACTCTCGCAGCCCGGCCATTGATCCCCCCTCTGATCGACTGGGCTATGCTACCCTGAGGCGAGCCTCAGGTCCAGAACATTTCATGAACCTGTCTTGCCTGGAGAGGGATACCACGCGGAACGCGGAATACCGACCCTCTACTACGAACAAGTCAAGGGTGGTGCTACCCGCATATCACCCAAGAGTGTTCCTAATATCCCGTCCGACATGCTGTCTATTGTCCGTTTCTACTTTAATAATGTGAGAGCACCTTATCCCGAAACTCTACACGATGCATTGCTATTACGAGACAATGCGAGCGTTGACGAATGGCGTCGGCAAATTTCTTCGTGGACGAACGAACTGAACGCATCAAAAATCAATCTGAGAGATATAAAGAAGGCTCATCCCGCTGTCCCAGGTTGGTGAATTATGTAGTATGAGGGTGCCGTGCGCCGGCGATCAGCGGCGGGCGGGAGGGGGCATTGGGTGGCTAGGGCGCGATCGCTGAGCGAGTTTCAGACGAGCTTTCCGGACGAGACGAGTTGCGCGGCGTTCTTGTTCCAGCGGCGTTGGCCACAAGGGTTTGTCTGCCCCGCCTGTGGCGGCGGGCGCGCAGCATTGTTGAAGAGCCGGGCGCACACCTACGAATGCCTTGACTGCGGTCGTCAAACGTCGATCACGGCCGGGACGGCGATGCACCGGTCCAAGTTGCCGCTGACGGTGTGGTTCTGGGCCGCACACCTCATGGCGACGCACTCCAATGGCATGTCGGCAGTCCAGCTCGAGGTCCAGCTCGGCATCACGTACAAGACTGCTTGGTTGCTAGCGCAGAAGCTCCGACGATCGATGATCGATCCCCAGCGCGAGCCGCTGGAGGGCGTGGTGGAGGTCGACCAGGCCGAACTACCTTTCCGGGCCGACA
>JBARIB010000489.1:0-1772 GCA_049799535.1 Allostellaceae bacterium
CCTGGGGTGTGCATGTGTCGCTTGCACCGGTGTGGTTCGATCCGGCGGACGTCTCGGGGATCATCACGCCGTTCATGGTGCTCTACGCACTGCACGATGCGATGGTGAAGCCGATGCCCGGCGAACCTTTGGCGCCGTGCCTGGCCGAGTCGGTGACGGCGTCGGAGGACGGCCTCGGCTACGACTTCGTCCTGCGCCAGGGGGCGATGTTTCACAACGGCGACCCGATCACCGCTGAGGACGTCAAATTCTCCTTCGAGCGCTATCGCGGCACGGCGCGCGATCTGCTGAAGAATCGAGTAGTTGCTGTCGAAACGCCCGACGCTCGGCACGTCCGCTTTAAGCTCGAGAAGCCGTGGCCCGACTTCCTCACGTTTTATGGGAGTGCTACCGGAGCTGGCTGGATCGTGCCGAAGAACTACATCGAAAAGGTCGGAGAGGAGGGGTTCAAGAAGGCGCCAATCGGCGCTGGACCCTATAAATTCGTCTCGTTCAATCCCGGGGTCGAGCTGGTCTTGGAGGCCTTCGACCGGTATTGGCGCCATCCGCCCCATGTGAAGCGCCTGGTCTTCAAGGTCGTTCCCGAGGAGACGACGCGGCTGGCGGCGCTCAAGCGCGGCGAAATCGACATCGCCTATTCGATCCGCGGCGAGCTGGCCGAGGAATTGCGGCGCACCCCGGGGCTGACGCTGAAGCCAGCGGTTGTCCAAGGCGTGTTCAACATATATTTCGCGGATCAGTGGGAGCCGAAGTCGCCGTGGCACGATGAGCGGGTGAGGCGCGCGGCGAGCTACGCGATCGACCGCGACGGCATCAACCAAGCGCTGACCCTCGGTTATTCGCTGGTCACAGGCAACGCCATCGTCGCCGATCACAACGAGTTCTTCTGGCAGCCGCCGGCGCCGGTTTACGACCCCGACCGGGCCAAGAAACTTCTCGCCGAGGCGGACTTTCCGAAGGGCTTTGATGGAGGCGAGTATTTTTGCGACTCGTCCTACGCCAATGTCGGCGAAGCGGTGGTCGACAATCTTCAGGCGATCGGCATCCGGATGAAATTACTGCCGCTCGAGCGGGCCGCCTTTATCAAGGGGTATGCCGAGAAAAGCTTCAAGAACGTGATCCAATCGGGTCCCGCTCCGTTCGGCAACGCCGCGACCCGCTTTGAAGCCTACGTCGTGAAGGGTGGCCCCTTTGTCTATGGCAGCTACCCTGATATCGACGCGCTCTACCAGCAGCAAGCGGTCGAGCTCGACCACCAGAAGCGCGAGGCGCTGCTGCACAAGATGCAGCAGCTGCTATACGAACGCACGATCTTTGCGCCGATCTGGCAGCTCGCCTTCATCAACGGCGTTGGACCGCGCGTCGGCGAGTCCGGGTTCGGCCTGATCCCTCGTTTCCCTTACACCTCCCCCTATGAGGACATCACCCTGAAGGGAGCATAGCCCAAGCATCGGGTTCGCCGGCGTGCCACCGGAGCGCGCGGCCCTCGTCGAGAGCCGCGTGACATCGATGCATTGCTGGCCTACCATAGTTGCAAGGCCCGAAAAATAGGGCCAGCCGAGTGGAGGAGGCCATGGGTCCGTTGGTCGTCAATTGGCGCGAACCCCAGCAACGCGCGCAAGAGTCCAAGCCGAGCCGGAGTGACCTTCTGGTGCTGGGCGCCTTCTACGAGAAGGCGATCTGCGCGCCGATCTGGCAGCTCGGCTTCCTGACCGGCGCCGGCCCGCGTGTCGGCGAGCCGGCCTTTGGCCTGATCCGGGCTTCGCCTATAG
>JBARIB010000490.1:0-2734 GCA_049799535.1 Allostellaceae bacterium
TGAGCTCAGGCGTGCGCACGGGCTTGTCGAGATAGCCGAACCACTTCGACACGGTCTTCATGGCCGATGCGACATCGTACTGGCTGTTGCCCGAGCTGCCGGCCGGCACGCCATCGGTGATGCACAGAACGGGCGAGCCATCCTCATAGGCCTGCGCCATCCCGGCATAGGCGTACTGCATGCCGGCGGCGTTGACGCCGCCCTGGAAGGTGCACACCCCGATCCGCGTGCCCGCGCTGATGCGCGAGAACGCATCGGCGACCGCGACGGCGTAGCGGTCGTCGCGCATCATCAGCATCGGCACCCCTTCCCGGCCGAGCGCGTTGTTCACCCGGCAGACGGGGAAGGTCGAAACCCAACCCACACCCTCCTCTTTGAGAATGCGGACAATGCCGGTCGCTACATCGATCGTCATGGATGTGGTCTCCTTTGCATGGAGCCGAGCCGTCAGCCTCCGTGTGGGCGCAGGGAAGCATACAAGCACACAATGATCAGCCGCGTGCCGTTTCCCAACTGAGGCAGCGGTGTGATCGGCCTCGCAATTGCGGGCAATCCGGAGAATGACGGGCACCTGTCGCCCTGGCAAGAGGCGGTCGGGCATGAGATCATCCCGGACACACACAAGAACGGCTGCGCGAACGAGGCAACGACTGGCCTCACGCTCGGGCTCTTCGTGATGCTGTTTCAGGACGTCGTGTTCGGCTGACCGGAACGCGGGAGAGCGTCTTGCAGCCCATAATCGCCAAGAGATGGTGACAAGCACGACGACCGGCGCTTGAGCCAAAGCCGATACAGCTTGATGCTCCCGATCCAGCGCTCGACTCCGGCAGAAGGCTCCGTGGGCGGGGTAGGGGGCGCATCCACGACTACCTCGAGGCGGCTGGCCACGGCGACGACGAGCAAGGGCCGCTGTTCCGGCCGATCCGCAACAACCGCACCGGCCGCATCGATAAGGCGCTCGTCGCTGAAGGCCGGCATCGTGGCGCCGTCCGTCATGTTGAGAAAACTCGCGGCCTACCGCCGCCAGAACCAGCTCGACCTCGCACTCCAGGAGCTGGGGCGGATCGAACGCACGCTGTTCATGCTCGACTGGCTCGAAAGCCCGGAATTGCGCCGACGCTGCCATGCTGGGCTCAACAAGAGCGAGCAGCGTCATTTCCTCGCGCAGGTCATCTGCACCTTCAAACAAGGCCGGCAAACAAGGCCGGCAAACAAGGCCGGATTGCCGACCGCAGTGCCGAGGCGCAGCGGTTTCGTGCCTCCGGCCTCAACCTCGTCATCGCCGCGATCGTGTTCTGGAACTTCACCGACATCGCCGACGCCATCGCCCATCTCCGTGCGACTGAACAATCGGTGCCCGATGCATGGCCCGCCCATACATCGCCGCTCAGCTGGGAGCACATCGGCTTCTCCGGCGATTTTCCTGTGGGAGGGGGCCGCCGCGACCGCAGATAAGCGCCGCCCCCTCAATCTCGGCCAGACGCGAGTCGCTGCATGACCCGCGACTTTCTCTGTCCGTTCGGCCGTAGCGTTGTTTAAATAACAACCGACGCTATGCCCTCTTACTACCTGAGGCCACCACACGCGACATTGCGCCTATTTCCGCGGTGCCGCTGGTAGGTCGAAAGGCAGGGGGATATTCTCATCCGAGGGAGCTGCCGCTCCTGGGAGCCGAGGATCACCGCATGGACGTAGCGGCGTGGCTACAGGGATTGGGCCTCGGAGATCGGGAACGAGGGCGAGGGCGAGAACGCGTTGCATCACGCTTTGACGTTGGCGCGTGCACAGGGAGCGCGGCTCTGGGAATTGCGCGCCGCCGCGGAGCCTCGCCCACCTCTGGCGAGGCCAAGGCAAGCGTGCCCAGGCTCGCGATCTTCTCGCGCCGGTCTACACCTGGTTCAACGAGGGTTTCGACACGCCCGATCTCAAAGAGGCAAAGGCCCTGCTCGACGCGCTGGCGTGAGCCGGGGATTAGCATGCGCAGAAGACCCGTGCGAATGGGCACCGTCAACTTGTCAGGTGGGATCGGCTGGAAGCAGGCGATTGGCAATGCATCATGAATTTATTGTCCACCTACGCTGCAGATTTCTGCCCAGAGCTGGAATGTCTGAGTCCTGGAAGCTCTGTGCGCAGCAGCGGTAGCGTGATCACGGCGGAGATGAAAGAGGTTGTTGATCTGATCGTGGGCTGAGTGGGCTGAGAGGAAGCGCTGCGCCTGGCCAGCAGATTTGAACTGCTTCATTTGCCGCTCTCGTCGACGTGTCGGCTGGTGCGAGTTTCTCGGCCCTGTTGTTCAGTCCCTTGTGCTGGCGATGCTCAATGCCGAGCATGACCTCCCTCTTTGCCGCGCCGTAGCTGGCAAGCTTGTCGGCGATGATGTCCTCCCCGGGGTCATGATCGGCCTGGAACCCGCGCTGGGCCTCGCGATTCGGGCTCCTGGATGGCGACAATGATGCCTATAAGCATCCGGGATTCTGGGCGCCCTTCGTTGTCGTCGGCGATTAAAAGCTGCTAGCATTGCGCCTCCTTGCGGCCCGAGACCCCGGGACACCAAATCTGTTCATGAACATCGACGGCAATCGGGTCGACATCCAGGCCTCCAGCACCCTAGTACCTAGTTGCGTAAATTAGCGTATTGAGAGCGGGGGTGTTTTGAGAAGACGACCTGCTTGGTCCATTCGAACGGCTGAGCGTCTTGGTTGTAGGCGGCGATGAAGGCGTCGATCTGGTCGCG